>BJHC01000287.1 GCA_014191535.1 Cyanobium sp.
CGCGACCGGGGGGGCTGCCGTCGCCGGCGGAACACCGTGCGCGCCCCAGGGGCCATGGAGCCGACGCGGCCACCGGAACGGCCACCGCCCACCACCTTCAGTCGGTCGCGCCGGCTCATGGCTCCAAGCGGTAGCCGGCGCCGTTCATCCAGCGTTCGAACTCCACCAACACCAGCTCGTTGGGGCAGTCCACCAGGCTGAGATCACCGACGCTGCAGTCACCTTGGCCGCCGTGATGGAGCGACAGGTGGAAGTTGCTGCCGCTCAGGCCGCACACCTCCGGATCACTGCGCACCACCACATCCAGGCAGGCCCCCAGGCGAATCACACGACGGCGTAACTCAGACCAGGTCAAGGGGCTCATGGCGTCGACGCCAGTGTGGAGGGGATGACGCGCACGTCAACCTCAGCGCTGCGGCGAGGAGACGGCGGTGGGATTGGCGGCGGGAGAGGAGAGGGGTTTGTTCAGCGGCAGCAGGGCGCTGACCACCGCCGACAGCACCAGCACACCCACCCCGACCAGGGGTGCGGCCATGCGCTGGGCCAGGGGTTGGCGGTGGCGCAGCTCACGGCGGCGTAGGGGCTGCAGGGGGGGCTGCTCAAACGGCAGGGCGATGCGGGAATCGAGCCGCAGCTGATCCAGGCAGCGCACCAGATCCGCCAGCTCCGCGTCATCCAGCAGCAGGGTGAGCGGCGGGGTATCGGGCTGGCTGCTGCGCAGTTCCAGCTGATGGCGACCGGACTGCGGCGCGATTGCCACCGGGTCGGTGTCAGCGCCGCACGTGCGGGGCACCCCGCTCAGCAGCTGACGGGCATAGGGCAACACGGCCGCCACCATCGCCTGCAGATGCTCACGCTTGCCCTCCAGCTCGGTGTGGCCCGCCAGATCCAGGCTGAACCCCGTGAGGATGCCGATGGTCTGCTCGTTCTGACCGGCGGAGAGGTCCGGCAACCCCTCCACCTGCAGGCGGCAGCTGGTCTGTTCGTAGCGGTTGGTGAGTTTCATCCCGGGTTCCGGCTCAAATCCTGCTCAAATCCAGCTCAGACCACAGGGTCCATCAGGGAGGCCTTCAGCCGCTCAAAACCGCCGGGGCCGGCGCTGAGGGCCATGGCCTGGATCAGTTCCCGGCTGAGGCCGGGACCCTGCTCGGGATCCAGCAGCCGCTGCACACCGCCCCGGCGCAGGTTGAATCGCTCCCGCAACAGCTCCCCCAGGCGGCTCTCGAACAGCTGCCAGCGCTGGGCGCTCAGCTGCGGCGGCTCGGCCGAGGACAGCAGGCTGCGCAGCATCGGGTAGAGCCGATCCGCCAGGGCATTGAGGATGCGGATCAGGGCATCGGTCTCCGCCGGGGTGGGGAGATCGCGGCGGGTGGTGCGCCGCAGGGGGTTGCTGCAGCGGCGCTTCCACAGCTCGACGCGGTTGGGGAGCAAGTCGGTGAAGCCCATCTCCTCGCTGAGCCACACCATCGCCTCCCCACCGTTGAGGTCGAGGGCTTCGGCGCAGAGCAGCATCAGGTCAAGGCGCTCGATGCCCCGCCTGGGCAGGGGGCGCTGGGGGTGCGATGGGGCATCGGCCATGGCTGCGATACTGCCAGCTGTGGCGCCTATCCGTCGACCATGCCCGCCATCGATCTGCGCCAGCACGTGCGGGAGATCCCCGACTTTCCCAAGCCTGGGATCCTGTTCCGGGACATCACGCCGCTGATGCGCAGCCCCTCCGCCTGGCAGGAGGTGATGCGGCAGATGGGAGCCGTGTGCGAGCGGCTGCAACCCGATCTGATCGTGGGGATCGAATCGCGGGGCTTCATCGTGGGCACCGCCCTGGCCACCGCCCAGGGCATTGGCTTCAGCCCCGTGCGCAAACCGGGCAAGCTGCCCGGCACCGTGATCGGCGTGGACTACAGCCTCGAATACGGCAGCGACCGGCTCGAGATCCTTCCCGATGGCTTCGAGCAACGGCCGCGAGTGTTGATCGTCGACGACCTGCTGGCCACCGGCGGCACCGCCGCCGCCTGCTCCGAGCTGGTGGAGCGGGTGGGCGGGGAGCTCTGCGGCTTCGCCTTCATCGTGGAACTGGCGGAGCTGGCCGGCAAAACCAAGCTGCCCAGCAGCGTGCCGGTGGACTCCCTGATCGTTTACTGAGACGCCTCCTGCAGGGCCTGCCAGGTCCAGAGCTGATCGAGCTGCTCCACGCTGATCAGCCCGAAGCGCCACAGCACCGCCGGCAGGGGCGCCTGCTCCAGCTGGGATTGCTTCAGCCCCAGCTCAAGGGCGTTGTCGCTCAAGCCCAGGTCCTGGCGCAGAAAGCGCAGCAGCGGTTCCGGCGGGGGCGGCTGGGGCGAGCTGGTGATCACCATCGAAGCGTGGACCGGCAGACCCACCGGAGAGCACCCATGCTGATCAGCGCGGCAACAGGCCGCAAGGCCCCAGGGTCATGGCCCCGAGGCTGAGGCGCCGCAGCACGGGCCAGCGGCCCA
>BJHC01000288.1 GCA_014191535.1 Cyanobium sp.
CCCCGGCGGCCGGAGGCCCAGGGCTGGGGCTGCGGGGGGAGCTGCACCGCCACAACGGGGCCGTGGCGGTGGCCGCCGCCGAGGCCCTGGCGGAGCTGGGCTGGCCCATCAACCGCGACGCCATCCACCAGGGCCTGCGCCAGGCCCGTTGGCCCGGGCGCCTGGCCCGGCACCAGTTCCGGGGCAGCCCATTGCTGCTGGATGGGGCCCACAACCCGCCGGCCGCCGAGGCGCTGCGGCGGGAACTGGATGGGGCCCCCGGCGAGAACAACCCCACGCCCCCGCGGCGTTGGCTGATCGCCATGCAGCGCCACAAGGATGCCCCGCAGCTGCTGCAGACGCTGCTGCGCCCTGGCGACAGCGCCCGGATCGCCACCCTGCCGGAGCACCGGTGCTGGAGCGCCGCCGAGCTCCAGGCCGCTACAGGGTTGCCCCTGGAGCCCGCCGCCGAGGAGCTGGCGAGCAACCTCCCCTGGCTGGTGGCCTCCCCGGCCCTGCCGGTGGCCTGCGGCTCCCTCTACCTGGTGGCGGAACTCCTCCCCCTGCTGGACGCGACAGACTGAAGCCAGACGCCCCGGCCCCATGCATCGCCGCACCCCCACCAGCTGGGCTTTGGGCCTGCTGGCCAGCCTGCTGCTGACGCTGATCGGGGTGGCCGGACCCGGCGTACCCGCCGCCAACGCCGCCGATTTCCAGGACACGGTGGACTACACCCTGACCAACCAGAGCGGCAAGGACTTCTCCGGCCAGCAGCTGGTCAACACCTCCTTCGCCGGCGCGGTGGGCAAGGGCGCCAACTTCGCCGGCGCCAACCTGCATGGCGCGATCCTCACCCAGGGGGCCTTCCCCGAGGCGAACTTCAACGGCGCTGACCTCTCCGATGCGCTGATGGATCGCACCGACATGAGCCACACCGACCTGCGCGGAGCGGTGCTGGTGGGGGTGATCGCCTCCGGCAGCAGCTTCACGGGCGCCCTGGTGGAGAACGCCGATTTCAGCGATGCCCTGCTGGATCGGGTGGATCAGCGGCTGCTCTGCGCCACCGCCAGCGGCACCAACCCGATCACCGGCGCCGACACCCGCGCCAGCCTCGGCTGCTGAGCCTCGCCGCTGCAGCCCTGGGTCAGGGGCGCTCCAACCAGCCCCGCAGTTTGCCCGGATTGAGCAGACCCGCCGGGTCGTAGGCGGCCTTGGCGGCCACTTGATCGGCGTCCACCGCCCCCAGGCCGCCATCCTCCACGGTGATGGCATGGGGGTTGAAGAGCAGGCAGCCCAGCTCCCGGGCATGGTCGATCAGCTGCTGCAGCGCCTCCCGGCCGCGCCAACGCACCAACGGCAGGCAGGCCAGGCGCTGCTGGCCGTAGCCGCGCACCCCCTCCAGGTGCCAGAGCAGATCAGGGCCCCAGCGCTGGCGCAGGGCCGCCAGGGCCGGCCCCTCCGGCTGGGGCAAGAGCAGCTGCAGATAGGTGAGCTGCGGATCCTGGCCGCGGGCATGCAGGGTAGTGTGGTTCCAGGTGAGCTCCCGCAGCGGAATGCCGCGGCTCTGCCCCTGGGGGGCCTGCCACAGCACCACACCCCCCAGCGCCGGCAGCAGCTGCTCCAGCACCGGTAGGGCATCCGGAGCCGCCAGCAGCAGCAACCGATGGCGCTGCCCCGTGGCCGCCGGGCAGCCCTGGGGCCAGGGCAGCAACGCCGCCACCGGCGCCTCCAGCAGGCAGAGGCTCTGCAGCAGCAACGCCGTGGCCGGCAGCCGCTGGGCCGCCGCCAGGGCCTGGTCCCAGCCTTCAAACGCCACCACCAGCTGCCGCCAGGGCACCGCCGCGGCGCTGGCCATGGTCAGGGCCGTGATGATGCCGTTGCAGCCATAGGCGTGGTTGATCGCCTCGGCGGCGGTGGCATCCAGCTGCAGCAGCCGCGGCTGCGGCTCCAGGGTTACCAGCTCCAGCCCCAACAGATGGCCGGGATCCCGCAGGAACCCCCAGCGCAGCGACCCGATCCCGCTGGAGCCCCCCGCCACATAGCCCGCCAGGCTGGCGCTGCGCACGGTGCTGGGCAGCAGCCGGGGCTCACGACCCTGCGCTTGCAACTGCTGCTCCAGCTCCACCAGCGGCATCGCCGCCTCCGCCGTGAACACCCCCGTGTCGGGATCGAGGCTGCGCAACCGGTTCAGCCCGCTCAACTCCAGCACCAGCCCGCCCGCCAGCGGCACGGCCTGGCCGTAGTTGCCCGTGCCGGCGCCGCGCAGGGTGAGGCTGACCCCATGGCGGGCGCAGCCGGACGCCACCTGCAGCACCTGCTCGGTGCTCTCGGCCCGCACCCCCAGCTGGGGCCCCAACCCCTGCAAAAGAGGCTGCAGCACCGGCGAATACACAAACCCATCAGCCGCCAGGCCCGCCAACGCACCCGCGCCGCGCAACGGCTCCAGCCCTGCGGCCCGCAGGTCCGCCGCCAGGGCCTCCAACTGTGCGGGA
>BJHC01000289.1 GCA_014191535.1 Cyanobium sp.
GCTGCAGCCCGGCGACGGCGCCGCCGGTGTGGCGTTCGGGGGCATGGCCCGCAGCCTCCTACAACCGCTGTTGCAGGAGGCTGAAAGCCGCGGCGCTCCCCTGCGTGAGCAGGAGGATCTCTGGCGGCGGGCCCTGCCCCTGGTGCAGGGGCTGATTGACCCGTGGCTGGGCCGCTGATGGCTAGAACCCCTGCTGAGGCGTCTGCTCCGGAGCCCATGGCCATCCCGTCCACTCCCCCGCAGCCGATCACCCCGCAGCGCATCACCGACGACCTGGATCGGCTGTTGGAGGTGTTGCCCGCCGGCGTGCGGGAGGCCCTGCAGCCGGAGGCCGCCCGTGAGCAGCTGCTGGAGGTGGTGCTGGATCTGGGGCGTGTTCCCGAAGCCCGCTACCCGGGGCGGGCCGTGGCCCTGGGGGAGGCCGTGGTGGAGCGGGCCGATCTGGAGGCGGTGGTGCAGCGGCTGGGGAGCTTCGGCGGCGACAACCGGGCTGGCATCGAGCGAACCCTGCACCGCATCAGCGCCATCCGCAATCGCACCGGCTCGATCGTGGGGCTCACCTGCCGGGTGGGCCGGGCCGTGTTCGGCACCGTGGCGATGGTGCGCGACCTGATGGATTCCGGCCAGTCGCTGCTGCTGATGGGCCGCCCCGGGGTGGGCAAAACCACCGCCCTGCGGGAAATCGCCCGGGTGCTGGCCGATGACCTGGGCAAGCGGGTGGTGGTGATCGACACCAGCAATGAGATCGCCGGCGACGGCGACATCCCCCATCCCGCCATCGGCCGGGCCCGGCGGATGCAGGTGGCCAGACCGGAACTGCAGCACCAGGTGATGATCGAAGCGGTGGAAAACCACATGCCCGAGGTCATCGTGATCGATGAAATCGGCACGGAGCTGGAGGCCCAGGCGGCGCGCACCATCGCTGAACGGGGCGTGATGCTGGTGGCCACGGCCCACGGCAACGAGCTGGCCAACCTGGTGAAGAACCCCACCCTCAGCGACCTGGTGGGCGGCATCGAATCGGTGACCCTCGGGGATGAGGAGGCGCGCCGGCGCCGCAGCCAGAAAACCGTGCTGGAGCGTGCAGCGGAGCCCACCTTCCCGCTGGCGGTGGAAATGCACAGCCGCCACCGCTGGTTGGTGCACCGCGATGTGGCCCGCACCGTGGACCTGCTGCTGCGTGGACAGCTGCCGCGGCCGCAGGTGCGCGAACTCGATGGCGATGGGCGGCTGCAACTGAGCGAAACCGCCGGTCCAGGGGCGGAGGCACCGCGCCGGCCCAGCCCCCCAGCCGGCACCCAGTTCGGCATCCAGCCCAGCCGCCAGGCAGCCAGCGCCCGGGCCGTTCCCCAGGGCACGACGGGCAACGGCGACGCCACAGCCGCCCCCAGCCGCGAGGCCCCCAGCCCGGCTCTGCAGGTGTTCTGTGCGGGCGTCAGCGAAACCCTGGCGGAGCAGGCGATCCGCAGCCGGCGGCTGGCGGTGCAGCTGAGCCCCACGGTGGAGGACGCCGATGCGGTTCTGGCGGTGCGCCAGCAGCTGGGGCGCGAACCGCAGGTGCGGCGCAGCGCCCAGGCCGCCGCGGTGCCGATTCTGGTGATCAAGGCCGACACCCTGCCCCAGATCCAGCGGGGGCTGGAGCGGTTGTTGCAACGGCGCCAGGGCGACGGATCCGACGACGACATCCCGCAGCCCGCCATGGCCGCGAGCGGCAGCGACGACGACCTCGCCGGCCTGGAGGAATGCCGACTGGCGGTGGAGCAGCTGGTGCTGCCCCAGGGGCGACCGGTGGAGCTGCTGCCCCGCAGCCCGCGGGTGCGGCGTCTGCAGGCCGAACTGGCCGCCCACTACCAGCTGGCCAGCGCCGAGTTCGGCAGCGGCAACCAGCAGCGGCTGCGCATTTTTCCGCGCTGAGGCTGCGCAAGCCGGCCAACGACGCCGCCCGATTGACGAAGGTCGACCCGCTGTGGGTAACTATCTGGGTGCTCGCGACTCGGCGCTTCGGCGCCCGTTCCGTGCAGCGCGTTGGGCCGTCGCCAAGTGGTAAGGCAGCGGGTTTTGGTCCCGCCATTCCTAGGTTCGAATCCTAGCGGCCCAGTTTTGAAACCCACCGCCCCAGCTGGCATGACAGCGCCTCTGCTGGTGTTTGATTTCGATGGCGTGCTGGTGGACGGCATGGCCGAGTACTGGTGGAGTGCCCGCGCCACCGCCCTGGCCCTGCGGCCGGAGCGGCAGCTGAGCCCCACCGCCCCGCCGGGCTTCCAGCAACTGCGTCCCCTGATTCACAAGGGATGGGAAATGGTGCTGGCGGCGCTGGAGCTGTCGCGGCCTGACCTCGATCTGGACGCCTACCTGAGCGACTACCCCGGCCACCTCCGCGCGGCCCTGGCGCGCTGGCAGCTGGAACCCGATCAACTGCAGGAAGGCCTCGAGCAACTGCGCCGGGAGGCGATCCGCCTGGAGCCCCAGG
>BJHC01000290.1 GCA_014191535.1 Cyanobium sp.
CGGCCCTGGCGCGGCGCGGCCTGGGGCCCCTGATCCGCTGGCAGCTGCATCGGCTGCGGCAATGGGATGTGCTCAGCGCCCAGCGGCCCGATGCCTTGATCGCCAATTCCCGCTTCACCGCGGCCCGCATTCAGCGCTACTGGGGCCGGTCGGCGGCGGTGGTGCACCCGCCGGTGGCGGTGGAGCGCTTCCGCTGGGATCAACCCCGCGATGACGTCTACCTCTGCCTCTGCCGGCTGGTGCCCTACAAGCGGGTGGATCTGGTGGTGGAGGCGTTCAACCGCACCGGGTTGCCCCTGGTGGTGATCGGCGACGGCCCCGAGCGCCGGCGGCTGGAGGCCCTGGCGGGCCCCACGGTGACGCTGCTGGGGCGCCAGGGGCAGACGGAGGTGAATGGCTGGTTGGCCCGCTGCCGGGCCTACGTGTATGCCGGCCTGGAGGACTTCGGCATCGCCCCCCTGGAGGCGATGGCCGCCGGTGCGCCGGTGATCGGCCTGGGGCAGGGGGGGCTGCTGGATACGGTGCGCTGCATCGCCCGCGGCGACAGCCAACCCACCGGCCTGCTGTTCCCGGAGCAGCACGTGGCTTCGTTGGTGGCCGCCCTGGAGCAGTTCGAGGCCCAACGGCTCTGGACCCAGCTGCCGGCGGAGTCGCTGCGGCAGTGGGCCGAGCAGTTCAGTCCGGAGCGCTTCCGCCAACGCATGGCCACCGCCATCGAGCACGCCTGGGGGGAGCACCAGCGGCAGCTGGCCCAGCGCAGCCGGGCGCTGGCTGTGCCTCTGGTGTGAGTGACCGCCACACCGGCGGCAGCATTCCGGTGCACTTCTTTAATGGGCGCACCTTGCCAGCGCCGCTGAGCCGATTTGTCCACCGCCGCCTCCATCCCGGCTGAACGCACCGCCACGAGCCTGTTGGCGGGGCAATCGAAGCGCGGCCGGGTGATCAAGCGCGCCGGCGACATCGGCTTTTCGCTGCTGGTGCTGGCCCTGGGGTCACCGCTGCTGTTGCTGCTGGCGGTGCTGGTGAAACTCAGCTCCAAGGGGTCGGTCTTCTATTGCCAACGGCGCATCGGCCGCGGGTATCGCGGTTTCGGCTGCCTGAAGTTCCGCACCATGCGCAAGGACGCCGATCGGGTGTTGGCCCAGGTGCTGGCTTCCGATCCGGAGCTGCGGGCCGAATTCGAGCGGGATTTCAAGCTCAAGAACGACCCGCGCATCACCCCGATCGGCAAGTTCCTGCGCCGCTCCAGCCTCGATGAGCTGCCCCAGTTCATCAACGTGCTCAAGGGGGAGATGAGCGTGGTGGGGCCGCGGCCGATTGTCTGGGATGAGCTGGAGCGCTACGGCCGCAACATGGACCAGGTGCTGTCCGTGCGCCCTGGCCTCACCGGGCTGTGGCAGGTGTCGGGCCGCAACAACCTGCCCTACGAGACCCGCGTCAAGCTGGATCTCTTCTATGCCCGCAACCGCAGCTTCTGGCTGGATCTGGGCATCATCCTGCGCACCATTGGGGTGGTGCTGCTGCCCATGGACCGCGGCGCCTACTGATCGGTCAGCGCGGCAGCAGCGGGGCCAGTCCCAGGCCGGCGATCGGCAGCAGCCACAGCAGCTCCAGCTGGCCGGTGAGCCTGAGCATTCGCTCCACGCTGGCGGATGTGGGCAAGGGCTGGCCGGCGGCCAGCAGGGGCTTGGCCTTCGTGCCGTTGGCGTAGCGGTTCACGCCCCCCAGCTGCACGCCGGCGGCATGGGCGTAGGCCGCCTGGGACAGCCCGGCGTTGGGGGAGGGATCCGGGGCGCCATCCCGGCGCGCTAGCCGCCATTGCCGCCAGCACCCCCGCAGCCCCTGGCCCGCCACCAGCGGCAGGCTCAGGGCCACCAGCCGGCAGGGCAACCACACCAGCAGGTCATCGAGCCGGGCGCCGGCGGTGCCCAGCCAGCGCAGGCGGCCGCGGCGATACCCCAGCATGGAATCGAGGGTGCTGGCGGCCTTGAAGCCCCAGGCCAGGGCCAGGGGGCCGGGGGCCTGCAGGCCGCTCGCGCTCCAGCAGGCGGCCCCCACCGCCATCCAGAACAGGGGGGCGAACAGGCCATCCACGGCGTTTTCACTGGCGGTTTCCGCCGCCGCCCGCACGATCTCAGCGCCGCTCAGGTCCGCCGTCTCGCGGCCCACGATCCAGCTCAGGGCCTGCCGAGCCCCGGCGAGATCGGTGTCGGATGGAGTGCTGGGCACCCGCAGCTGCTGCAGCACCCGACGCACCGCCTGCTCCAGGCTGCGGCCCGCCAGGGCGCTGGCCAGGGCGATCAGCAGCAGGGGCGTGGCGCTGGGCTGGAGCCGCACCAGCTGCTCCAGCCCCCATCCCGCCAGGCCGCTGCCGATCACCAGCAGCAGCGTGATCCACAGCCCCGCCACACGCAGGTGGACCGGGCGATCACCGGCCCAGCGTTCGGCCAGCCACCGCAGCCGTTGGAT
>BJHC01000291.1 GCA_014191535.1 Cyanobium sp.
GGTGGTGACCTTCCTGAAGGAGCCGGAGCGGTTTACGGCCGTGGGGGCCAGGATTCCCAAGGGGGTGCTGCTGGTGGGCCCTCCCGGCACCGGCAAGACCCTGCTGGCCAAGGCCATCGCCGGCGAGGCGGGGGTGCCGTTTTTCTCGATGGCGGCCTCCGAATTCGTGGAGCTGTTCGTGGGCGTGGGGGCCAGCCGCGTGCGGGATCTGTTCCGCCAGGCCAAGGAGAAGGCCCCCTGCATCGTGTTCATCGATGAGATCGATGCCGTGGGGCGTCAACGGGGTGCCGGCATCGGCGGCGGCAACGACGAGCGCGAGCAGACCCTCAACCAGCTGCTCACCGAAATGGATGGCTTCGCCGACAACTCCGGTGTGATCCTGCTGGCGGCCACCAATCGCCCCGATGTGCTCGATGCCGCCCTGATGCGTCCGGGCCGTTTCGACCGGCGCATCGTGGTGGATCTGCCCGACCGCCGAGGGCGCGAGGCGATCCTGGCGGTGCATGCCCGCAGCCGCCCCCTGGATCCGGAGGTCTGCCTGGCGGACTGGGCCAGTCGCACCCCCGGGTTCTCGGGAGCCGACCTCTCCAACCTGCTGAATGAGGCCGCGATCCTCACCGCCCGCCGTGATCGCCAGAGCATCGATGAGTCCGCCCTCAACGACGCCCTGGAGCGGATCACCATGGGGCTCACGGCGGCCCCCCTGCAGGACAGTGCCAAGAAGCGGCTGATCGCTTATCACGAGATCGGCCATGCCCTGATCACCACCCTGTTGCCGGCGGCCGATCGGCTCGACAAGGTGACCTTGCCGCCCAGGGCCGGCGGGGCGGGGGGCTTTGCCCGCACCATGCCCCATGAGGAGGTGCCCGATTCCGGCCTCATCAGCAACGTCTACCTCCAGGCCCGCATGGTGGTGGCCATGGGGGGGCGGGCCGCGGAATTGGTGGTGTTCGGGCCCAGCGAAATCACCCAGGGGGCGTCCAGCGATCTGGAGTTGGTGAGCCGGATTGGTCGGGAGATGGTGACCCGCTATGGCTTCTCCTCCCTGGGGCCCCAGGCCTTTGAGGCCGAGGGGGCCGAGGTGTTTTTGGGGCGCGATTGGCTGCGCTCCGACCCGGCCTATTCCCAGCAAACCGGCAACCGCATCGATGCCCAGGTGCAGCAACTGGCCCGCACGGCCCTGGATCAGGCGGTGGCCCTGCTGGCGCCGCGGCGTCCCTTGATCGATGCCTTGGTGGAGGCGCTGATCGAGCAGGAAACCATCGAAGGCCCCGCCTTCACCGCCATCGTGGAGCGGTTCGAATCCGGTGCCTCTTCTGCAGCGGGCGCAGCGGCCGCTGCTCAGCCCTCAGGCGAACCGGATATCGAGGCTGCGCAGGTAGGTCTGCAACCCGGCATCCTGAATCGGTAGCAACCAGGCGGTGGCACCGCTTTCGTTCACGTGGGCGTGCCAGTGGCCGGGGGGCGTGATGAAGGCACCACCCGACTGCCAATCAATGCGCTTGGGGTTGCGGATGCTGCCGTCCTCGTTGAGCTCCGTGCCCACCAGCGTGTAGACCCCAGGCTGGCACTCGATGATCAGATCCAGGGCCACGGATTGGTGACGATGGGGGGCCTGGGTGGCCCCGGCGGGCACCATGCCAAACATGGCCCACAGCACATGGGTCACCGTGCGGGTGCTGGGCAGATCGTGGTTGGCCAGCAGCAGGCTGAGTCGGTTGCTTCGGGCGCTGCCCGGGGCATCGGCCAGGGCCTGCAGTTCGCGCCGTAGCCACTCGGCGCCGTAGTGGGTGGCCTCAAAGCGGGCTTCGCTGGGGGTCACCCCCAGGTAGGTGAGCAGGGGGGCGTCGTGCACCCAATAGAGAACGCTGTCGGTGTCGGCATGCAGCAACGGTGCGGCCCCCGCCGGCAGCACAAACAGATCCCCCTGGCTCCAGCGGATGCTGCAGGCTGGCTGGGTGCCCTCGGCACTGCGGCGGCATTCACCGCTGCCGCTCAGCACGAAGAACAGGGAGCTGGTGGCCTGCGCCGCCGCCTTCACCCCCTCATCGGCCTGGATGCGGATGAAATGGGCCGCCAGGGCGGGGCTGGTGGCGGGGCCGGGGGTGCCCAGCTGCTGGCTCAGGTCGAGCGGCAGGATGGCGCTGGGGCCGCTGGCGTGCAGCTCGGGTCCCCAGGCGTTGTAGGGAATCGGATCGGTGAGACCCGGCCGCACCGGATTGGCGGCGGCCCGGTAGTCGAACAGCTGGGCCTTGCCGCTGGTTGGGCTGCTGGCGGGGCCGCTGGAGGGCCCGCTGGAGGGGCTGGTGGTGGCGTGCTCAGGGGTCTGGGTCATCGCACCACGGGGATGAATGGAATCTGACGCTATTGAGCCGCAGGTGGCCATGGGCGACTGCAGGCATTGCAACCGAATCAACGGCCTGTGGGGCCAGGGATCAGCCGCCGGCCACGGCGGGCACGA
>BJHC01000292.1 GCA_014191535.1 Cyanobium sp.
GGCCCAGGTGGTGGGCAATGCCATCCAGCAGCACGGTCCAGCCCTCAGGGCTGTGGAAGCCCACGAAGATGTCGGTGAACAGGATGATCGTGAAGGCTTTGGCGCTGTCGCTCAGGCCGTAGACCACTTCATCCATGAAGCCGCGCAACACCTGCAAATCCCGTTGACCCACGAGGCACACCAGGGTGAATCCCACCAGGGCGGCCAGATCCGCCAACACGTTCTTGGTGGCTTCCAGGCTCTCCTGATCGGCCTCGGTCTTGAGTTCACTGGCCCGAACCGCCAGGGCACTGCGGATCTCATCACGGCTGGGGGCGTCCCTGCCCTCCAGCAGGGCATCAAATTCCAATTCCTGCTGGTACAGCCGCAATGCATTCACCGCCTTTTCCTGCAGGTGCGGCTTGGTGTAGCTGATGAAGGGGATCTCCGGTGCGTAGCGATCCAGCAGCGGTGAGATCAGCACCGATCGGGTCACCTGCTGCACGATCAGGGGCACCAGGATCAGCAGCAGCAGAATTCGGAGCGACACCAGGGTGGAGTCGCGGCGGCGGCGGAACCCCTCCACCACGAAGGTTTCGGCCTCCGGATCCAACTGCCGCCGTACGCCATCCACCACCCCCAGCAGGCTGCGGGGTAGCAGTTCCGGCGAGCGGGAGATCGAGGGCAGGCTGCTGCGCCGTCCATAGCGCGACAGCACGGTTTCAATCAGTTGGAGCTGGCGCAGCTCCTGGCTGTCGAGCTCGGCCCGTCGGGCTTCGATGCCGGAGAGGGTGTCCTGGCAGAGCTCAAGGGCGGCCCGGAAGCGGCGCAGCATCTGCGCCTGGGTCTGCCGGGGAATGCTGAGCTGCAGTTCAGGCCGAACGGGCCGGTCGTTGTAGTACTCGAGCTCGAGGCTCTGGATCAGCAACGCCGCCTCGTAGGCGCGCTCCAGATTGACGCTGAGGTCATTGGCGCTGGCGCGATCGAAGGCCCCCATCCAGTCCGTTAACCCCATCGTTGGTGCGTCTCGACCTCAGCGGGAGAAGACCCACCAGGTGATCATCGGCACCAGTGTGCCAACCACCAGCAGAACGACCACCCACAACAGGGCATTGCTGGAGGCGGTTTCCTCCCGGGTGGGGATGTTCGTCTCGATCGGGAGACGTTCCTGCAGCTGTGGGGGGCCGGGATCAGCTTCCCCGTTCAGAACAGCCCCCAGCCGATCAAGGGCATCGAGACTCGCCTGGCGGTAGCGGGCCCCCTCCCGCAGGGGCAGCCCCATGGTGCTGATGGCGGTGCTGGAGAGGAGCTCCGGGGATAGGCGCTCCCGCAACCCCTGGGACGCCACCACGGCGGCACTGTTGTTTTGGGATTCAATCAGCAACAGCAGCTGGTCTGGCGATCCAGCCGTGGCCCAGCGCTCCAGCAACCCC
This sequence comes from Cyanobium sp., assembly GCA_014191535.1. Lineage (GTDB taxonomy): Bacteria > Cyanobacteriota > Cyanobacteriia > PCC-6307 > Cyanobiaceae > Vulcanococcus. The sequence continues at coordinate 1,413 of BJHC01000292.1, forward strand.
TGCCCCAGGGCATCGAGGCTGAGGCCGTAGTCCAAGCGACGCAGGGTCACCAGCCGTGCTTCGAGCTCTGGGCCACCGAAGCTCTCCAGGCGACGGTCCAGTTCCGTGTTGGCGGAACGGCTGAGCAGATCGGCGGAGTCGATCACATGGCTCGTCGGAGCCTGGCCCGGGAATTCGGTCACACCGGTGGCCCAGGCGGCGGGAGCCAGGCTCAAGCCACCGAGCACCAGCGCGCAGGTCAGCAGGAACGCTGAAAGCTGACGGCGAAGGCGATGCCCCACGGAATCCAGACGTGCAACGGCCCCAGTCTGCCTTTACTCGGCCAAGCTGTCGCGGTGGAGCAGTCCAATCACCTCCTCGATCTGGGCCAGGCGCTCGGTGGTGATCTCCAACTGCTGCGCCAGGGTCTTGAGAAAGCTGCGCTCATCGCTGGATTTCACCTCATCGGCGAGGGTCAGCTGCACAGCCACCGCCAGGGCTGTTTGCCGTTGCGAGGGCGACAGCAGGGGCGCGGCCTGTCCCACCAGGGCAGGCCATCCCTCGCTGCGCAGGATGCCCAAGAGGCGATCGAGCAGATCGCCCATGGCGGAGTGGCTCAGCTGGCAGAAGGGCTGGCGGTACTCCAGCTGTTGACGCAGCCCCCGCGCCTCCACCGCCGTGAGCTCGCCATCACAGGCAATGGCGGCCAGGGCGATGGCGGCGAAGGCTTCCGCCGGAGTGCTGAGCGAGACCCGGGTCGGGGTTGAGGAGCCGATGGCCATGGCTGGACGGGACGACCAATGCCGCCCATTCCAGCGGGTTGGCCACCCCTCACGTCGCCATGTGTGGCTGTGACAACGTGAGGGCATCTGCCATTTGTCGGGCCCATGGGCACGGCCGCCCGCCTCACCCTGGCCGCCGGAGTCCTCGGGCTGGGGCTCAGCATCGCGAACCAGCTCACGGCCCCTGAACTCAATCCGGCCTTGGAGCGGGCGGCGGTGTTGGCCAGTTTCCTGGCTGTGGGGCTGATGCTGGTGGCCATTCTGTGGACGCGGGCCATGCCCGTGGC
>BJHC01000293.1 GCA_014191535.1 Cyanobium sp.
ACCAGTGCGAACTGTTCACCCAGCTGAATCCCTACAAGCAGTACGGCAACGGCTGGGACGAATTGATCCGCCAGGGTTATGCCCTCGACGGCATCGAGGGATGGTCCACCGCCAGCAGAACGGTGGTGATTCCGCAGTCCACCTTCCGGACCTACGGCAACCACAACGGCTACCTCGCCTGCACCGTGGCCCATGAGATCGCGCATGTTCTGCGCCATCACGTGTTCCTCAGCAGCTATCAGGAAAACCACAACCTCAAGAAGCTCACGGAGAAGCCCAAGGAACTGGCCCTGATGCGCGTCTCCAGGGAGCATGAACTGGAGGCCGACCGCGACTCCGCCGACATGATGATCCGGGCGGGTTTCAAGGGCCGCATCTGCCAACAGGGGCTGGCGTTCATGCACCGCTCCAACGGGGATGGCAGCGCCACCGAGCCGGAATCCACCCACCCCGGCTACGAGGAGCGCGTCCGCGCGATTCGTCTCCACTACGACGCCCTCGAAAAGAAGGCGCCCAAGCCACAGCCCTCCACCCAGGGCAGCTTCCGCTACGACGTGGCGAACAACCTGCTCACCTTCACGCCCAAGCCCTGACCCCTCAGGGCGTGCAGGGCCCGTTGGCGCTCACCACCACCTCATCGCCCAACTGCACCGACGCCAGCAAGGTCTGCAGCACCGGGGCCGCCACATTCACGCAGCCGCCCGTCACCTTCTGGCCGATGCGCTTGTCGTTGTTGCTGCCGTGGATGGCGAAGCTGTACCAACGGAACTTGCCGTCGTAGGTGTCGAAGCGGAAGGGCTGCTTGACGCCGCCAACCGGCGCCAGGCTCACGTAGCCGATGCCGTATTCGCCGATCTCATGGTCGCCGTTGAAATCAATGGCGTTCATGCTCTTGAACAGCGTGCGGCGCAGCTCGTCCTCACTCTTGCCCGATTGCTTGATCAGCGCCGGATCCATCGCAAAACGCGTGGGGCTGAGGATCGCGTTCACCTTGAAGCGCCCCAGGGGGGTGTAGCCCTCCTCAAAGCGGGCGCCGGCGCAGGTGACGCCGTGGCGCCCGAACCCCACCTTGAACAGCTTGCGCTCCTCGCCGCGGGGCATCACCCCGAAGCTGCTGGAGGGATCCTTGAGATCGAGGTTGATGCGGATCGGCCCGGTGATCGGTGGCGCCGCGGCGTGATCACCGTTGCCGCCACCGCAGCCCGCCAGCACCAGGCAAAGCCCTGCCCCAATCCCCACGGCGGCGGGCGAGGGCAGACGTCGCATGGCGAGGCGGAAGCGCTGGCCCCATGTTGGCGCGTTCTCGCCGATCGGCATGGGGTGGAAAGACGTGGGGCCCCATCACCCACCAGAGTGGGGGCAGCAGCACGCCCGCGAGCCCATGAAGGAAATCAGCCCGATGGAGCTGCTGCTGCGCATCGGCGCCCGGGTGGCCGCGGTGAGCGGCGTGATCGCCCTGATCGTCTGGGTCACCTGGGTGATGCTCGACGTGAAGAACCTGCAGAGCGGCTTCACGCTCCCCTACTGATTCCAGCGGCCGCCGGCCCCAGGGGTGACAGCAGCCCGGCACCTGTGGCATGACCGAGATGGTCCTGCGGGGACGGCCATGGCCGACTTCCTCGTGCTGTTTTCCGATCCCGTGGGTGCCGGCTACCGCAAGGTGCAGGCCCTCACCGCCCAGCACGCCGCCGAGGTGATGAAGCTGCTCAACCCCGAGGCGCTGGTGTCGGTGGTGCCGGCGGAGCAGCTGAGCGTGATCGACCGCCATCAGCTGGTGGCCGATTGGATCCGCCTCACCCAGGGCTGAGCCCCTGCGGCCTAAACGTGGTCGCGCTGCCAGCGGCTCACCGTGGCCGCGGAAAAGGTGTGCCCGTTCTCACGGCCCAGGGCCACCAGACAGGCGTTGTCAGTGCCGCACTGATCGATCTGCTGCTTCAGCGACACGCTTCCGGCGGCCTTGTCCAGAAACTGCTCGAGCTGTTGCTTGGACATGGAGAAACCCCCGGGGTGCAGCTCATCCCTAGCCACGCCACGCCCTCACACCGAAAGGCTCACTGAATTGGTTCGCACTCTGCGCTGAGCTCCCCATAGGCCGAGTCCAGCGCCAGCTCAGGAGCAGCGGCCGCAGGGGTGTCACCCGCCCCGCCTCCGCGGGCGGCGATCACCTGGGCCTCGTAACCCAGCAGCGCCGAATAGCAGCGCCAGCGTTTGGCCGCCTCAGCACGGTTCTTGAGGCGATAGGTGGTTTCCAGAAAGGGCTTGCAGCTGGCGGCGGCATGGGCCCCCTGCACGCAGCGCAGCCCCTGCACCCGCAGGGGAGCCAGCCCCTGGGCGCGGGACGGCAGGGGCAGCCCCAACAGGACAGCCAGCAGCAGCGGAGCCCGCGACCTCATCCCACGAAGCGGCCATAGAGCCAGCGCACGAAGCCCCCCACCAGCGGCACGGGACCGAA
>BJHC01000294.1 GCA_014191535.1 Cyanobium sp.
CGAATCCAGCTCAGCTCGCGGTTGAGGTAGAGCTCGCTGGGGAGGCCTGTCACCGCGATTGTCAGGGCAGGAGCTTCAGCCGTCCTAACCGTGCTGGGTTGGGTGGAGGTTATGGAGCAGGGGTCCGCCCCCCTGGCGTTGGATCATCACCACTCCAGGCCGCGGTGCACGGTCAGCCAGTCCTGAGGGCCAGTTGGACCCCACGGGGACACGGCGCAGCTGTTGGAAGGGTTGGTTGTTGCGGTCGCGCAGGGTGAAGGCCTGGTACTCCTCGCCCCCCGCCTGCCGGGTGCCGTTGTCTTCGCCGGGGTGTTGCACCGCCAGAAACAGGGTGGCCTCTTCGCTGTCGAAGCAGGGGCCGCACAGTTCGCATTCCATCGGCCCAGTGGCGAAGAGCAGCGCCTGACCCGCCTGGGGGCCGCTGTTGGGCAACACCCAGCAGGCGTTGTTGCCGAAGATGTCGAGGCTGGCGCTGCTGGTGGAGCGGTCCGTCACCAGCCAGATGTTGCCGCCGCTGTCCACCGCCAGGTTGTCGGGGTTGGAGAAGCCCATCCCCCCCTGCCAGGGGGTGCCTCCCGTGGCCACCATTCGCCATCGAAATGTTCCCCCCCTGCCATCCGGCTGGGCCGGTGCATCGCTGAGCCGCATCACCCATCCGTAGGGCCAGGTTGTCTCCCCGTTGGGGCCCCGGAAGATGGCGGGATCGGCCCGCTCGCTGCCATCGCTGCCCCCGGCCGTGAAGCTGATCAACAGATCCCCAGTGGTGGGATCCAGGTCTGTGTCCTCGGGCCGTGCCGCCGGGGTGGCGCCGATGGCGTTGGCGGCCAGGTGGGCATCGATCAGGATCGCCCCCTGCTGCTGGTCCCCTGTCCCGGGGTAGAGGTCCCCCAGGGTGGGGTAGCGCCGGCAGTAGTCGACTACGGCGGCATCGCTCTCGAGGGCCGTGGAGCCTGCTTGTCTGCGGTCGGTCTGGGGAACCAAGGCCGCCTGGAGCACCCCATCGATCACCAGGGTGCTGGGGCGGCGGGGGTTGATGGCCGTTGCCGGATCGAGCGGCAGCCATCGGCCCTGGCCATCGGGGCTGAGCAGGGCCACCTCCAGTCGCCCTTGGGCAAACAGCCTGGAGTTGCCCGGATCTCGGGGATCCTGCACCCGCTCCGTGCTCACGAAGCGGTAGAGGTGCCCGCCGTGGCGGTCGCAGCCGGAGTACACCACCAGGGGCTCACCCCGGCGGGCGCGAACGGCCACCGCCTCATGGCGGAAGCGACCCAGCCAGCTGTGCTTCACCGCCGCCTGTTGAGGACGGCGGGGGTCGAGTTCCACCATCCAGCCGTATTTGTTGCCCGCCAAGCCGAAGGGGTTGCCAAGCCCCTCCAGCCGCCGGCCATCGAAGCGAAAGGGCCGTCGCGCGGGCGAGGGGGAGGAGCCGTCGGCGAAGACAGCTTCCACCACCTGCGTCTGAAAATTTTCCTCAGCGGAGAGCACGGTGCCCCATGGGGTCTGACCCCCAGCACAGTTGCCGAAGGTGCCGATCACCGCATCCGCCAGGCCGTCGTCGTAGCCCAGCCGTTCCCGCCGGCGAAACACGGCGGCTGCCGGCCCGCTCACCCGCAGCCGTTGCTCCCGCCGGCGCCAGCCGCTCAACCCGGTGATGCGACGATCCAGCAGGCCCTTCACCCGGCGCCAACGGCCATCCGCCTGGCGTTGCAAGGTGGCAACACCGATGCCCTGATCCATCAAGGCCGCTTCCGCCACGGCGGTCACCATGGGACGCAGGGGGTCGTTGGCCTCCAGGGCCATCAGATCCACCGCCCCGCCGCGCCGATCCAGCTCCGTTTGCAGTTGATCAAAGGGCAGGGTCTGGCCGGTGACCTCGGCGTAGCCCGCGCACCAGGGCCTGGCGCTGATGTACTCGAAATTGATGGTGAGCAGGGCCTGATCACCCGCCAGGGGCTGAAAAGCCAGGTAGTCGTTGTTGTAGCCAACACGTCCGTCACCGAGCTGATCCCCCCAACACAGCACCAGTTCAGAGCGGTAACCCTCCGGCACCACCACCCGGTCTTCGATGGCGATGGAGCTGTACCGGCGCTGCTGTTCGGCGGCGCTCAGCCCATCGCTGGGCAGTGGGATGGGTCCCCGTAGGGGCGGGAAGGGGCGCCCCATGGGCGACCCGGACCGGGAGCCCTGGGGGTGCCGCTGCCGCGACAGACCAGGCCCGGCGCTTACCCCCAGGGAGAGGCCCAGCAGTTGGATCAGCAGGCTGCGGCGGTTCATGGCGATGTCAGGCAGGCATGGGGTGGCTTGGGGGTGATCAGCGCCAGCAGGCTGCTCTGCAGCGGATTGAGGTTGTCATCGCTCACCAGCAGCAGGCTGGCCCCACCCTGCTGCTGGGGTGGTCCGAGGGCCAGCCCCTCCCAGTTGTCCGGGGTCAGCCCCGCCGCCTGCAGA
>BJHC01000295.1 GCA_014191535.1 Cyanobium sp.
AGATCCCACCAAGGTGGACCGCTCCGCCGCCTACGCCGCCCGCTATGTGGCCAAGGCCCTGGTGGCCGCCGGCCTGGCCCGCAAGGCTGAAGTGCAGCTGAGCTATGCCATCGGCGTGGCCAAGCCCGTGAGCATCCTGGTGGAGAGCTTCGGCACCGGCGCCATCAGCAACGCCGACCTCACCGCCCTGGTGCAGGAGCACTTCGACCTGCGGCCCGGCGCCATCATCGACACCTTCGGCCTGCGCCAGCTGCCCCAGCAGCGCGGCGGACGCTTCTACCAGGACGTGGCCGCCTACGGCCATTTCGGCCGCAGCGACCTCAACCTCCCCTGGGAGAACGTGGAGGCGATCGCCGCAACCCTGAAGCAGGCCACCGCCAGCCGCGTTGCTGCCTGAACGGCTCGGCCTGGGCGTTGACCTGGGCACCAGCGGCCTGCGGCTGGCGGTGGTGAATGCCGCCGGCCAGCTGCAGGCGGAGCTCAGCGCCAACTACCCCGCGGCCTTTGAAGACCCCTGCGGTTGGCGCGATGGCTTACGCGCCTTGTGCAGCGAGTTGCCAGGTAATCTCCGCGCTGCGGTGGCCGCCATCGCCATCGATGGCACCTCCGGCACCCTGCTGCTGTGCCGCCCGGATGGCGGCCTGGGATCGGGCCCCTTAGCCCGGGCGCTGCCGTATCACCTGGCCTGCCCCGAGTGGGCTGATACGGCGGCTGAGCTGGTGGGTGAAGCCGGGGCGCAGACGCCCGCCGCCAGTGCTAGCGGCAGTCTGGCCCGCGCGCTGCACTTGCTGGAGCAGGCTCGCCAGGGCCCTGAAGCCGGCCCCTGGTGGCTGCGCCATCAGGCCGACTGGCTGATGGGTTGGCTCATGGGCGACTGGCGCTGGGGCGAGGAGGGCAACAATCTCCGCCTTGGCTGGGATCAGCACCAGGGCGCCTGGATGGGCCGCCTGGTGGAGCAGAGCTGGAGCGCCGCGCTGCCGCAGATCTGTGCCTCGGGCCAAGTGCTCGGCCCGCTCAGCCCTGCCGCCGCTGCCGCACTGGATCTACCCCTCGATTGCAGGGTGGTAGCCGGCACCACCGATGCCAGTGCCGCCGCCTTGGCGGCCGATCTGCAGCCGGGCGATGGCGTGACCGTGCTCGGCACCACCCTGGTGCTCAAGCAATTTAGCGATCAGCCTCTGCAGGGCCCGGGCGTGAGTTGTCAGCGGGTGGCGGGGCGGTGGCTGGTTGGCGGCGCTTCCAATGCCGGGGCTGGCGTGCTGCGCCGCTTCTTCACGGATGCCCAATTGATGGAGCTCAGCCGCCAGATCGATCCACGCCGCAGCAGCGGCTTGCAGCTGCGGCCCCTGTCCAGGCCCGGCGAGCGGTTTCCAGTGGATGATCCGGCGCTGGAGCCGGTGCTCGAGCCTCGGCCGGTGAGTGATGCCCTGTACCTCCAAGCGCTGCTCGAAGGGCTGGCAGCGATTGAGTTGGCGGGCTGGCAGCGCCTGCAGCAGCTGGGGGCGCCCCCGGTGCAGCGGGTGATCAGCCTTGGCGGTGGTGCCCGCAATCCGCAGTGGCGCGCGATTCGCCAGCGCGTGTTGGAGCGACCTGTGCTCAACCGCCCTCAGTGCAGCGCTGCTCTTGGTATGGCCAGACTGGCCATCTCCGCTGTGGCCGCACGATGAACTCCCGCCTGCGTGATTGGTTGGCCATGGCGCTGTTCGTGGTGCTCGCCGGCTATGTGGGCTTTTCCGGTGTGCGGTTGGCCTTGCTGCTCTGGCAGCGCTTCGGTGTGGCCTGAGCCCCCAGAATCGGGCCCTCTTCCCCTGCCACACCACCCATGGCCGCCGATCCCCTCACCAGTGCCGTCAGCGAGCGCATCTGCAAGCACATGAACGACGACCACGCCGAGGCGGTGTTGGCCTATGCCCGCCACTACGGCGGTGTGGAGGCTCCGCAGCAGGCTCGGATGGTGGCCGTGCGCCCGGAGGCGATGGAGCTTGAGGTGGACGGCCAACGCCTGGATGTGGCCTTCGATCACACCCTCAGCGACAGCGAAGACGCCCATCGCACCCTGGTGGCGATGCTGCGGGCGATGCCCCAGGCCTGAAGGCCGAAGCCAGCGGCCGCGGGGAATGCTCTTGCAAGCAGCCCCTCGGCCATGTGGTTCTCCCTCTGGCGCCAGACGCTCGATCTGATCAGTGCAGCGCGTTGCCGCTCCTGCAGTGGTCCGATCGAGGCGGGCGCTGCTGATTTCTGCGAGCGCTGCAGGGGGCAGCTCGCCCTGCCGGAGGGCGGACTGCAGGGGGATCAGCCACTGCTCTGGTGTGCCCTGGCCCCCTACGCCGGCTCCCTGCGGACGCTGTTGCTGCGGCAACGCCCAACGGTTGATCCGGCGTTGATCACTGCCCTCGGCACACGGCTGCACACCTGCTGCGCTTCGGTGCTGTCCGGGGCCCTGGT
>BJHC01000296.1 GCA_014191535.1 Cyanobium sp.
GGGCGATGGCGGCACGGAGGCCGCGGCTGGCGCCGGTCACCAGGGAGACCTGACCGGCGGGGGGGGTGGCGTCAGCCATGGGAGAGGGGCGTAGGCGTCGGGGGAGCGTAGGTCCGGGCCGGTGCCGGGGCTGGGCCGCTCAGGCCTGCATCACCTCCACCCCGGCCAGGGCCGGCCCCAGCAAATCAGCAAAGGCCTGCAACTGCCCCTTGCTGCCCATCACCACCAGCAGCTGGCCAGGGCCGAGCCGCACATCCCCGCCGGGGTTGGCGATCAGCGGCGGTTCCTCCGGCGGCAGCGCGGTGCCGCGATACATCCGGGGCTCGATCGCGGTCTCCCCGGGCCGCCGAATTGCCAGCACCAGGGCACCGCTGCGGCGCCCCAGCTGCAGCTCCGCCAGGCTGGCCCCATTCAGGCTGCCCAGGCGTTCTGCGTCGGCACTGAGCCGGAACTCCTCCACTTCACAGTCGCTGCCAGCCAGCAGGTCCATGAAGGTCACCGCCAGGGGCCGCAGGGCGGTGGCGGCCATGGTGCGGCCACCGGCCACATAGGGGCTCACCACCTGATCCGCTCCGGCCAGGCGCAGCTTGCCTTCGGCTTCGGAGCTGTCGGCCCGGGCAATCAGGCGGGCCCGGGGTGCCAGGCCGCGGGCGCTGAGAATCACATAGAGGTTGGCGGCGTTGCTGGGGAGGGCCGCCACCAGCGCCCGGCAGTGGTGGATGCCGGCCTCCTCCAGGGTTTCATCGAGGGTGGCATCGGCCTGCAGCACCGTGAACCCCCGCTGTTGGGCGTCGTTGATGCGGTCGGGATCGAGTTCCACCACCAGCAGGGGCACCCCCTCGCCGCTGAGTTGCTCGGCGATTTCCCGCCCGATGCGGCCGTAGCCGCAGAGAATCACGTGTTGGTTCATCGTGCGCTGGAGCTGTTGGCGGTAGCGCCGCTCGCGCAGGCGCCGGAAATAGCCGGAGTTGGTTAATTCCAGCAGTTTTTGCAGGGTCTGCTGGACCACCACCAGGCCGCCCACCAGCAGCAGGGCGGTGACCGCCCGCCCGCCGTGGCTGAGCACGGGGGCATGGGTGTCCGTGAGGCCGAGGGTGCTGAGGATGATCAGCACCATCCAATAGCAGTCGCCCCAGTCCCAGCCTTCCACCAGGTGGTAGGCGACGGCACCGGCATTCACCACGCCCCCCAGGGCCAACAGGGGGCCGGCCCAGGGTTGGCGTCGCAGCAGTCCGCTCAGCGCCCCCTGGGGACGGCGCCGGGCGCTGCGGTTGCGGAGCTGGCGCCTGGGCCTGCTCATCCCAGGCCGAGGGCCTGGAGCACCGCGGCGTCGCTAAGGGTCTGCAGCGCGCCGGCCTCACCCACCGCCTGCACCCCTTGGCGGATGGGCAGCTCAGTGGGCTGGGCCCCGAGGGCCACCAGGGGCATGCCGGCCAGTAGGGCCAGTTCGCTGGTGATCGGATCGCTGCTCAGCACCACATCGCAGCTGGCCAGCTGGGCGGCCCGTTCCAGCAGCTTGCCCTGGCGGCGGCCCTCCACGATGCGCACGTCCGGCAGCTTGGCCCGCACCAGCGCCGGCAACGCCTGCCACTGGGCGGCGGGCCAGTCACCGCTGGCGCCGCTGGCGGCCAGCAGCAGGGCGGGGCCGCTGCCGGCGGGCAGCTCGGACGCCGCCTGGCTCAGGGCCGCCTTGGGCAGGGCGAGGCGGAAGGCCTCGGCGTCGAGCTCCAGGCCCAGGGGCCTGAGGTAGGCGGCCAGGGCTTGGGCGGGCCAGCCGGCAGCGGGGCTCACGGTGCTGGTGGCGGAAAAGCCGCCGGCGGCCACGCGGTTGGGGATGTGGCTCATCGAGAGCATCAGATCCACCTGCCGGCCACTGGCCAGGTTGATGCAGGCCTGGAAATCGGGCTCGCGCACATTGCCCAGCAGGTTGGCCCAGTCCGCCAGGGAGGGGTTGGCGTCGAAGTCGAAGGGAATCAGCTTCTCCACCGCCGGCAGCAGGCTCCAGGCGGCGGCGGCGGTGGGGGCACAGGCCACCTGCACCTGGGCGTTCAGCGCTTCCGCCACCCGCGCGGCTGCCGGCAGGGCCTGCAGCTGGGCACGCAGGCCGCCCGGGATCAAAAACAGAACGCGCATGCCTGCGGGCGGATCGCCAGCTGATTGTATGGAGGTCGGTTTGTGCCGCATCCGACCGTCCCATGCACCTGCTGATCGCCTGCGCCGGCAGTGGCCGCCGCATGGGGGCCTCCCGCAACAAGTTGCTGCTGCCGGTGGCCGGCCGGCCGGTGTTGGCCTGGACCCTCGACGCCGCCCTGGCCAGCCGCGCCATCGGTTGGATCGGCATCGTCGGCCAGGCGATCGACCGGGCCGACATCGAAGCCCTGGTGGATGCGGCTCAGCCGGATCGGCCCGTGCAGTGGATCCAGGGGGGAGACACCCGTCAGGA
>BJHC01000297.1:0-728 GCA_014191535.1 Cyanobium sp.
TCCCGCAGGTTGGTGAGGTTGAAGGTCACCCCGCGCAGGTCGGCGCCGGCGAAGTCGTGGCCGATCAGCACCTGTTTGGCGTAGTCCATCGCGGCCCGGGCGGGGGAGGCCAGGGGCAGCAGCAGCAATGGCAGCAGCAGCAACGGCAGGAACAGATGCAGCAGGCGACGCATCACGGACAACCGACGGTGGCGCAACCCTAGTCAGCCTGTCGCAGGGCTCACCATTTCTCAGCAGCGGTTCCCGTAATCTCCCGACAGGGATTTCCAGCAGAGCGCGATCAGCACCCCGGGCGGCGGCGATGGGAAATCCGATTGATCAGCAAACGTTCCTGGCTCGAGCCCGGGCACGTTTCGGCGACCGCTACGACTACAGCGAGATCGTCTACAAAAGCTTCAAAACCCCCATCAAGATCCGCTGCCGCGAGCACCCGGTGCGCCTGATCGCGATCACGCCGGAGCGCCATCTGGTGACCACCGGTGGCTGCAAATACTGCCTGCGGCAGTTGCGCGGGCAGCTGCCGGACGACGGAACCTTGGGCGGGGAATGCTGAGGCCGTTCCCGCCCCGCGCTGATGGCCGCTTCCCCCGGAGAGCGCAGCGGCATCTGGGCGGAGCAGCGGGCCCAGCGCTTGCTGCGGCGGGCCGGTTGGCGGCCCGTGGCCCGGCGCTGGCGGTGCCGCCGGGGTGAGCTGGAGCTGGTGCTGCACAAATCCCCCCATCGCCTGT
>BJHC01000297.1:738-2443 GCA_014191535.1 Cyanobium sp.
CTGCTTTGAGGTTGAGCTGCCGCGTTGGCCGCGGCTCCAGGTGGAGTTGCACTGGTGTTCCGTGCGGTGACGCACCAGTATTTGCACCGCCTGAGACTCACTGCAACGCAGTCGTTCTGGGGTGAATCAAGATCTTTGTTAGACGATAAACTTATCGCCTGTTGCTGGTGGAGGTGAAGGGGCGCCGCCGCTGCGGCCGCGATGGCTGGGGCTGTGCTGGCCTGGATCGGCGCAAACGGGCGCGGCTGGAGGCGGCCCTGGCCCTCTGGCTGGCCGCCCATCCCAGCTATGGCCACTGCCATGTGGAGCTGGTGGCGGCCCTGGTGCCGCTGCCACCGGCCCGCGGGCCGGTGCGCTGGATCCGCTGGCTCTAGGGGGCGAGGGCCCGCCGCCGGCCGGGGGGCAATCTGGGGGCAGGCCTGCCCTGCTTCGGCGATGTCCTTCGCGGCCCACCGCGCCCGCAAACGCTTTGGCCAGCACTGGCTCCAGGACGACACCGTGCTGGAGCGCATCGTGGCGGCGGCGGAGCTCACGCCGCAGGACACGGTGCTGGAGGTGGGGCCCGGCCGGGGCGCCCTCACCGAGCGACTGCTGGCCTCCGAGGCGGCGGCGGTGCAGGCCGTGGAGCTCGACCGCGATCTGGTGCAGGGCCTACGCCAGCGCTTTGGCGACAACCCCCGCTTCGCCCTCAGCGAAGGGGATGTGTTGGCCCTGCCGTTGCCGCCGGCCACCGCCGTGGTGGCCAACATTCCGTACAACATCACCGGGCCGCTGCTGGAGCGGCTGGTGGGGCGTCTCGACCGGCCCGTGGCGGAGCCCTACCGCCGGCTGGTGCTGTTGGTGCAGCAGGAGGTGGGGGAGCGCATCCGGGCCCGCCCCGGCAGCAGCGCCTATTCCGCCCTGAGCGTGCGCATGCAGCTGCTGGCCACCTGCCGCACGGTCTGCCCGGTGCCGCCGCGCTGTTTCCAGCCGCCGCCGAAGGTGATGAGCGAGGTGGTCTGCCTCGATCCGCTGCCGGTGGAGCAGCGCCTCGATCCGGCCCTGGCCCGCACGGTGGAGGGGCTGCTGCGCCGCTGTTTTGCCGCCCGCCGCAAGATGCTGCGCAACACCCTGGCTGGGTTGCAGCCGCCGGAAGCCCTGCAGCAGCTCACCGAAGCGGCCGGGATCCGGCTGGATCAGCGGCCCCAGGAGGTGGCACCGGCGGCGTGGGTGGCGCTGGCGGCGGGCTTGAATCGGCTCACCGCCTGAGGCCATCCATGGCTGAGCTGCTGGTCAGCGCCCCCGCCAAGATCAACCTGCATCTCGAGGTGCTCGGCCTGCGGAGCGATGGCTTCCACGAGCTGGCCATGGTGATGCAGATGCTCGATCTGGCGGACACGCTGCGGATGCAGCCCACCGCCGATGGCCGCATCAGCCTGAGCTGCGACCGCAGTGACCTGCCCACCGACGGCAGCAACTTGATCGTGCGCGCCGCGGAACGGCTGCGCTCCCACGCCGGCCTGCCGGAGCTGGGGGTGGCGATCCACCTGGCCAAGCGCATCCCCATCGGTGCCGGTCTGGCGGGGGGCTCCAGCAATGGGGCGGCGGCGCTGGTGGGGCTCAACGCCCTCTGGGGTTGCGGCCTGTCGACGCCGCAACTGCTCGCCCTGGCGGCGGAGCTCGGCTCCGACATGCCTTTCTGCATCGCCGGCGGCACCCAGCTCTG
>BJHC01000298.1 GCA_014191535.1 Cyanobium sp.
GAGGCCTGGATGGCTGAGAGGGTGGCCTCACTGAGCCCCTTGCGCGGTGGATCCACCACCAGGCCATCGGCGGCTTGAAGCTGATCCGCCAGCAGGGCACCCACATCCCCCTCCAGAAAACGGGCCCGCGACAAGCCATTGCGCTGCGCATTGGCCTCGGCCTGTTGCACCGCTTGCCCGTGGCGTTCCAGGCCCAACACCGATGCGCCGGCGGCCGCCAGGGGAAGCGCAAAGGTGCCGATGCCGCAGTAGGCATCCACGAGACGCGGCCCGCTCGAGGCCTGGAAGAAGCCCACCAGCAGTGGAATCAGCCGTTCCGCCTGGGCCGTGTTGACCTGAAAAAACGTGTCGGCGGCGATGCGTAGATCCACCCCTGCAAAGCGCTCCAGCAGCCAGGGTCGCCCGCCGATCCGTTGGGTCTCAGGGCCGAGCACCACATTGCTGGCTTTGGGCTGCAGGTTGAGACTCACCCCCACCACCTCGGGCCAGCGCTCCATCCAGCCCTGCGCCAGATCCCCCAGTCCCGGCAAGTCGCCATGGCTGCTCACCAGCGTGATCAGCACCTCTCCGGTGTGGTGTCCCACCCGCAGGGCCAGGTGGCGTAGGCCGCCCTGGTCGCTGAGATTCACATCCACGGGCCAGTCGGTCTGGCTGAGGTCTTGCTTCAGCGGCTCCACCAAGCGGTCGATGCGGGGATCCAGCACCGGGCAGCGGTTCATGTTCACGATGCGGTGGCTGCCCCGGCGGTAGTAGCCGGCGCGAATCGAGCCATCGGCGCTGCGCTCCAGGGGGATCAGGGCACGGTTGCGATACCCCAGGGGCCGTTCTGCGCTCCAGATCGGTTCTGGGGTGATCGTCAGCCCTGAGAGGCGTCGCAGGGCCTGGGTGACCTGTTCCGCCTTGATCAGCGCCTGGGCGCTGTCAGTGCAGTGCTGGAGGCTGCAGCCGCCGCAGTGGTCCGCCAGGATGCAGGGGGGCCGGCGTCGATCAGCACTGCTGTCGAGCACGGCCACCAGATCAGCCTCGAGGTGACGCTTGGCCTGACGGCGCAGCCGCGCCTGGACCCGTTCCCCCGGAAGGGCTCCGGGGATGAACACCACCAAATCATTCCAGCGGCCCACCCCCTGGCCGTCATGGCCCGTGCCATCGATGCCCACCTCCAGGGTCTGACCCAACCTGAGGCCCGTTTGCACCACGTCAGCCATCGTCAGCTCCTGCATCGACCCTATCGGTGCGTAAACACCTGGCAGGAGCCAGGCTGAGCCGCGCTCCAGGCTCGATAGAGTGCCGTGGCAACAGGTGGCTTCGATGAGCGTTGTACGCGATCTGATCCTGCAAGCAGACGATCAGCTCCGCTACCCCACCGGCGGAGAGCTGCGCTCGATGGTGGAGTTCCTCTCCACGGGCACGAGCCGCATGGCGGTGGTGCGGGTGCTCACGGAGAGTGAAAAGAAGATCGTTGATGAGGCGGCCCGCCAGTTGTTCGGACGCCGGCCGGAGTATGTGGCCCCGGGCGGCAATGCCTACGGTCAGAAGCAACGGGCCCAGTGCCTGCGCGATTTCAGCTGGTACCTCCGGCTTGTGACCTACGGCGTGCTCGCCGGCAGCACCGAGATGATCCAGAAGATTGGTCTGGAAGGAGCCCGCGAGATGTACAACAGCCTCGGCGTTCCCATGCCCGGCATGGTGGAGTCGATGCGCTGCCTGAAGGAAGCCTCCTTGGTGCTGTTGGGCAGCGATGAGGCGGCTGTCGCCGCGCCCTACTTCGACTTCCTGATTCAGGGCATGCAGACCCCCTGCTGAGTTCTTCAAGATCGACCTGTCGGGGGGCCGCATTGGGCCCCTCTTTTTTGTCTGACGAGTCTCGTCTAGCTCGTTTTATTGGATGAGAAAAGAGACCCATGCAAGACATCTGAGATATTGCATCGATTTGAACTGCAAGCCCATGCCAGCTTTTTCTTGTCATGTGATGTCCGTCGGTGATCGCTTGGATCAGCAATCATTTGCTTTGGCGTTTGACGAGTCAATCCCAGAAGTCTTAAAACTGAGCCTACGCGAGTCTTAGTAGGTGTCCCAATAGCCTTTTATGAGATCGACTTTCGCTTCCAGAGTTGTTGCTCAAGGTGAAGCCAGTTTCCCCAGAAAACTTGCGTACCTGTGTCTACAGCAGGTACGCAGCTTCAGAAACCAAGGCACGACAACCTTTCTGCCAAGTGTCCAGCCTGTTGGACAACGGTCTGGACGCCTTCGGCTGAGCGCAGGCCGAGGAGTGCGAATGGAGTCGCTGTCAACAATTCGCTGTTAACAATTCGATCTGAGCGCACAAGAGCAGGCCCCTTGTGTGCTGCTCGCTTGCGCAAATGGAATGATTGATTTTTTGATTGTTATCAATCAATGCATGGGGCGAAACGCCGCAG
>BJHC01000299.1 GCA_014191535.1 Cyanobium sp.
GGGTCGGCGCAGCGCCCCCGGGCTTTCGGCACTCGCGGTGCTGCGATCGGTCACAGGGGGAAGCGTGCGGCGCTGACCCTATCGCCACCCATCCCCGGGAGCTCAGCCAGGACAGCCATCGATCAACACGCCTGCAAAGCCGCGTTACGGCCCAAGCCTCGCCCTGCGCCCCCAGAAACTTGAGGCGCCGGCTTCAGGGCCTCCCCTCCACCGGCACTGGCTCAGGGGCGGGATGCCAAATCGAGGCGCGGCGATTGATCAGCACCACGCTCACCAGGGCCAGGGCCGCCCCCAGCCACTGCAGCGGCCGCAGCTGTTCCCCCAGCAACACCACCCCGCACAGCAGCGCAAACACCGGGGTGAGAAAGGTGAGGGCGGTGAAACTGGTGAGCTCCCCCTGGTTGGCGAACCAGAAAAACAGCCCATAGGCCAGGGCACTGCCCAGCAGGGCCGCATAGGCCATCAGGCCCCAGGCGGCCGCATCCCAACGGGGCCAGAACGGGGCAGCCTCCGGGCTGAGCAACGGCCCCACCGCCGAGGCCAACAGCAGCGGCAGGGCCCCCAACAGCATGTGCCAACCGGTCACCGCCACCGGATCACTGTGGCGGCAGGCATACCGGCTGATCACCGTGCCCACCGCCATGGCCAAGGCGGCGGCCAACATCCACAGCTCACCGTGGCTCCAGGCCCGTTCCCCCAGGGCCTCCGGCCCCATCAGCCACCACTGGCGCAGCACCGCCGCCGGCAGGCCCAGGCAGAGGATCCCCAGCAGGCCCAGCAGCAGCCCGAGCCAGCCCACGGGGTTGATCGCCTCGCCGAACAGGCTGCGGGCCAGCAGGGCCACCAGCAGGGGCTGGGAGTCGATCAGCACCGATCCGAGGCCGGCCCCCGTGCCCCCCAGGCCGCGGGCCAACAGACCCTGGAAGGCGGTGGCATCCACCAGGGCGAACAGCAACAGCCAGCCCCAATCGCGGCGGTCCACCGCCATCCCCCCGCGCCAGAGCTGGGCCGCCAGCAGCACCACCCCGCCCGCCGGCAGCAACCGCAACCAGGCCAGGGTGAGGGGGCCAGCCCCCTCCAACAGCGGCTTCATCGCCGCCATCGCCGTGCCCCACAGGGCAAAGGGCAACAGCATCAACAGCCAGCGCAACATCACCGGCTTCAGCCGCCCACGGGCTCCTTTTTAAGATCCAGCCACTGCACACCGCCGCAATGATCTGGCCCTGGCGCCGCAAGTCCCGCCGGACCCTGGCGCGCATCGCCATCGAGGGCCCCATCGCGGGCGGCACCCGCACCCGCGTGGTCAAGGCCCTGCGGGAGGTGGAACAACGCCAGTGCCCCGCCCTGCTGCTGCGCATTGACAGCCCGGGCGGCACCGTCGGTGACAGCCAGGAGATCCATGCGGCCATCGGCCGGCTGCGGGCCAAGGGCTGCCGGGTGGTGGCCAGCTTCGGCA
This sequence comes from Cyanobium sp., assembly GCA_014191535.1. Lineage (GTDB taxonomy): Bacteria > Cyanobacteriota > Cyanobacteriia > PCC-6307 > Cyanobiaceae > Vulcanococcus. The sequence goes on from BJHC01000299.1 coordinate 1,457, forward strand.
ACATCTCCGCCTCCGGGGGCGTCTACGTGGGGGTGGCCGCCGAGAAGATCGTGGCCAACGCCGGCAGCATCACGGGCTCCATCGGCGTGATCCTGCGGGGCAACAACCTGTCGCGCCTGCTGGAGCGCATCGGCATCCAGTTCGAAACCGTGAAGAGCGGCTTGTACAAAGACATCCTGTCGCCGGATCGGGCCCTCACCAGCGCCGAACGCACGCTGCTGCAGGAGCTGATCGATTCCAGTTACGGCCAGTTCGTGGCGGCGGTGGCGGAGGGCCGCAGCCTCACAGACACGGCGGTGCGCGGTTTCGCCGACGGACGGGTGTTCAGCGGCGCCCAGGCCCTGGAGTTGGGGCTGGTGGATGCCCTCGGGGATGAGGACAGCGCCCGTCGCCTGGCTTGCGAGCTAGCGGGTCTCGATCCGGAGAAGACGCGGCCGGTGGAGTTCGGCAAACCCAAGAAAGGTCTGCCGGGCCTGATTCCAGGCCGCAGTGCCCTCGCCCAGCTCAGCGAAGCGCTGCACCTTGAGCTGGCCTGGAGCGGCCAACCCCTGTGGCTGCATCGCCCATGACCGGTGCCAACCCGCTGCGGGCCCTGCGGGGGGCCACCACCGCCAGCGCCAACACCGTGGAGGCGATCGAAGCGGCCGTCCATGAGCTGCTGGATGCCCTGGCGGAGCGCAATCAACTCAGCGGCGAGCAGTTGCTCTCGATCACCTTCTCGGTCACCGCCGACCTCGATGCCTGTTTCCCGGCCGCCATCGCCCGGCGGCGTCCGGGCTGGGGGTCGGTGGCCCTGCTGGATTGCCAGCAGATGGCCGTGGCCGGTGACCTGCCCCGCTGCATCCGCCTGCTGGCCCATGCCTGGCTGGAGCATCCCCCCCGGCATGCCTACCTGCGGGAAGCCACGCGGCTGCGGCCGGATCTGGCTACCTCAAGCGACTGAAGCCAAGGGGGCGGCG
>BJHC01000300.1 GCA_014191535.1 Cyanobium sp.
GCTCAGCAGGCCCAAGGCCTGGCCCAAGGCCTCGAGCTGGCGCGGCTGTTGCGCATCCACCGCCAGCCAGGGCTCCCCCTGCAACCTGCGCAGCCGATCCAGCAGCGTCTGGAGGCCGGGGGCTTCCCGGGCCGCATCCAGTTCGGCCAGGGAGATCTGCTGCACAGCAGCGGCCGGAACGCGGCCACCCGTTTTCTGCTCCACCCAGGCGGGCAGGTGGCTCGTGCTGTAGCCGAACAGGCCATCGCGCGCAAAGGGGCTGCGGTGCACCGGTTCCCCATGCAGCAGGTGCACCCCATCCACCGTGGTGCGGCCCCCGGGCAGAAACGCGGGCACCAGCAAACGGGCGTGGAAGGGGCCCAGCTCCTCGGCCACCACCTCCGCCTCCAGGGGGAAATGGCCCCGCAGGGTGGAATCACCGCGACACACCACCATCCAGCGGTCCCACTGGCCCGCCGCGACGGCCTCCGCCAGCAGGGGCTTGAGGGCTTGGCAGATCTCGCGCACCCGTTCACGGGCGGCCTCCGGGTCCAGCGCCCGCGTGTTGGCCAGCACGAACAGCAGTGGCGACGGATGGGCCAGCCCCCGCCGCAGGCTGTTGGCGTCCCAACGCAGGAGCAAGGGACAGCTGTGCACGGTCTGCGACCCGGTGGGGTCGTCATCCAGCACGATCAGCTTCAACCGCTCCGCCATGGCACCATCGTGCCGTGATCTGTCCTGAGCCCAGCGCGCTGCAGGAGCTGGTGCGGGACCTGCACCGGCAGGCCACCCCCTGGCTACCCAGTGGCCTCGGCAGCCGCCTGCAGTGGAGCGACCCGGTGCCGCCCGCCCCGGGGGGGAGCGAACCCCTCGTGGTGAGCACCCGCCGGCTGGATCAGCTGCTGGAGCACCGGCGAGGTGACTTCACCGTGACCGTGCAGGCCGGTCTGCCCCTGGCCCAGCTGCAGGCGGCCCTGGCGGAGGCCAACCAGTGGCTGGCGCTGGATTGGCCCTGGGGCAGCGGCGCCCAGGGCCAGGGCAGCGGCAGCGTGGGGGGGTTGGTGGCCCGCGGCCTGGCGGGGGGGCTGCGGCAGCGGCACCTGGGGGTGCGCGACCAGGTGATCGGCCTCAGCCTGATGCGGGCCGATGGCACCGTGGCCCGGGCCGGCGGCCAGGTGGTGAAAAACGTGGCCGGCTACGACCTGATGCGCCTGCTCTGCGGCAGCTGGGGCAGCCTGGGCTTAATCACAGACGTCACCCTGCGCACCCTGCCGCGGCCACGCCACCGCAGCGGGTTGCTGCTGCAGGGCCCCGCGGAGGCCCTGGAACCCCTGCGCCGCCTTTGCCTGGGGGCAGCCCTGGCGCCCCAACGGCTCGACTGGTGGACACCAGCCCTGGCTCACAGCGAGCAACCGGCCCTGTTGCTGGCGCTGGCCAGCATCAGCGCAGCCGCCCTCAACGACCAACTGGAGCAGCTGGCGGCCGCCGCGACCCAGCGGGGCCTCACGGTGCAACAGCTCCCCCAGGAGCAGCTGGAGGCCCTGGAAAGCCGTGGCGGAGGCAGCGATGCCGAGCCCGAGGCCCAGGGCTGGCTGCTGCAGCTGGGGGTGTTGCCCGCCCAGGCCGTGGAGCTGTTGGGGGATCTGCAACGGCTGAATCTGGCCTGCAGCCTGGCGGCCGGAGCGGGCTTGGGGCTGGCCTGGGGTCCAGGGGCCGCCCTGGCGGATCACCAGGTGGAGCAGCTGCGCCGGCGCTGCCTGGCCCTGGGGGGTGAGCTGATCGTGTTGCGGCAACCGGCCTCGGCGGCACCACCCCTACCCAGCTGGCTCGACGCCCCGGCACGGCCCTGGATTGAAGCGGTGAAGCGCGAATTCGATCCGCTGCAGCAGCTGGCCCGCGGCCGGCTGCCGGGCGTTCAAGCCTGAAGCAGCTGGTAGCGGCAGCGCAGCTGGAGGCACTCGCCCGGCTGCAGCCACAGGCAGCGCTCGCCGCCCGCCAGGGATCCCCGCGGTGCGGTCCAGGGCTCCAGGCACACCATCGACCGGGGCGGATCGCTCCACACCACCGCCAGATCCAGGGGGGCTTCCATCTGCAGCGCCACACCGGATCCCGTGACCCGATCCAGCAAGCGCACGGCAGGGGTGGGGCCGGCCAACAGATCGATGCCCGCTGGCAACTGCCGCAGCTGCTCGGCGGTGCCGGCGGGCGCCATGGTGCGGTGATCGAGGCAGGTCTCGGGCAAGCCCTCCAGGGCGGCATCGGCCAAGGCACGCACCTGCAGGTAGGGATGCAGCCCCAGGGAAAAGGGCATCGCGGCGGTGCCGCTGGCCAGCTGCTCCACCTCAGCGGTGATCGCCAGGGCCGAGGGCTCCAGCTGGTAACGCAGCCTCAAGGCAAAGGGGAAGGGGTAGTGGGCCAGGGTGTCGGCG
>BJHC01000301.1 GCA_014191535.1 Cyanobium sp.
GCCTCCACCAGCTCCAGGCCCCGCTCCACCACGGAGCGGTAGCCCTGCCGCCAGCTGGAGCGCTCCAGGATCGCCGGGCCCGGGGCATCCCCCTGGCCGGCGTTGGGGTCCGCTGGAAGCTGCGCCAACCGCGCCGCCTGCTCCCACAGCTCCTCCGCCAGGCTGCGGGCGCTCACATCGCCCCCCAGGGTGCGCTGCAGCCGCAGCCAGCAGTGGCGGCCCTGGCGGCTCAGTTGCCAGCGGGGCAGCACCGCCTGCACCCCGGGCACCCCATCCCCCTCCTGCAGGGGGCTGTCGAAGAAGGAGAAGGCCAGCAGCACCCGGGGCCGCGCCAGGGGCGGACAGGGCTGCGGCGCGGCCAGCCGGCCCAGGCTCACGGCGCTGAACCGTTGGGCCAGTTCAAAGCGGCGCGGTCCACTCAGCTCCAGGCTGTTGCAGCGGCCGCTGGCCGCCAGGCACAGGCCCGGTGCGCTGTCCCACAGGAAGCGGAAGCGATCCCCCTGATCCAGTTGGCTCAGCAGGGCCAGGGGGTCGCGGCCCGTCAGGGGCAGGGCCAGGCTCAACACCCCATCCCCCTCCAGCTGACGGGCACCCTCGCCCGCCGCCGCCAGCAGATCGCTGAAGCTGGTTGTGACGGTGGAGGGGGCCTGCACCCGGCGTGGGCTGAAGCAGCTGCTCAAATGTATGGGTCCTGCCTCGCCGCCCGATGGCTCTGCCCGCGTCCGAGCCCCAGGTCGTCGCAAGCCTTCATGCCGACGGGGCCGCGCGGCGGCGCCTGTGGAAGGCGGCGATCAAATGGCCGATGTACGCCGTGGCGGTGATGCCGGTGCTGCTGGCGGCCGGCTGGCGCTGGGGCCGCGGCGAGCTGGTGCGGCTGGATCAGCTGCTGTTGTTTTTGGTGGCGGCGGTGCTGCTGCTGGCCTGGGAGAACCTGGCCAACGATGTGTTCGATGCCGATACGGGCGTGGACGCCCAGGGCAAACCCCATTCGGTGGTGAACCTCACGGGCCGGCGTGATCGGGTGGCCTGGCTGGCCAATGGGGCCCTGCTGCTGGGCCTGGCCTTGATGGCCCTGGTGGCCCTGCGCAGCAGCGGCGCCGTGCTGGCCCTGGTGCTGGCCTGCTGCGGGATTGGCTACGCCTACCAGGGGCCGCCCCTGCGCCTGGGCTACCGCGGCCTGGGGGAACCCCTGTGCTGGCTGGCCTTTGGTCCGCTGGCCACCGCGGCCGGCCTGCTGGCCCTGGGGCCTGCCGATGGGGCGGCGGTGCCCTGGCGGGCGGCGGTGGAGCTGGGTGGTGGCCCGGCCCTGGCCACCACCCTGGTGCTGTTCTGCTCCCATTTCCATCAGGTGGAGGAGGACGCCCGCCACGGCAAGCGCTCCCCCGTGGTGCGCCTGGGTACGGCCCAGGCCGCTGCCCTGGTGCCCTGGTTTGTGGCTGGAGCCCTCGCCTTTGAGTGGGCGCCGGTGCTGGTGGGCCACTGGCCGCTCACGGCACTGCTGGGGGCGATGGGTGTGCCGCCGGCCCAGCGCTTGATCCGCCTGCTGCGGGAGCACCACGATCAGCCCGAACGCATCACCGGCAGCAAGTTTCTGGCGCTGCGCTTCCAGGCCCTCAACGGCCTGGGTCTGGCGCTGGGTCTGGCCCTGGGGGCGCGGTTGGGCTGATGCCGCAGGCGGGCCCGCTGCAGCTGTGCTGGCGCCCCTATCGCTTTGCGCTGCCGCAGCCGCTGGTCACCAGCCAGGGGGCCTGGACTGAGCGCAGCGGTTGGCTGCTGCAGCTGCAGGGGCCGGCCGGTGCCCTGGGCTGGGGGGAGGCGGCGGCGCTGCCCGGGCAGGAGGCCCTGCTGGAGCAGGCATTGGAGCAGCTGCCGGCCACCGTGGACCGCCCGGATCTGGAGGGGCGCCTGCCATCCCTGCCGGCGCCTCTGGCTTGCGCCGTCGGCCTGGCCCTGGCGGAGTGTGATGGCCTGGGCTCGCCCGCCAACGGCGGCTGGAAACCGGCACCCCCCTCCGCCGCCCTGCTGCCGGCGGGCGCCGCGGCGCTCGAGGCCCTGAAACCGCTGCTGGAGGCCTCGGGGCCCCTCACCCTGAAGTGGAAGGTGGCGACCTGCGGGGATGCCGAGGAGCGGCGGCTGTTGGAGCAGCTGTTGGCCCTGCTGCCCGCTGATGGCCGCCTGCGGCTGGATGCCAATGGCGGCTGGGACCGGGTCACCGCCGGCGCCTGGGCGGATCGGCTGCAGGCGGAGCCGCGCCTGGAGTGGCTGGAGCAGCCCTTGGCCCCCGGCGATGGGCCAGGGCTGGCGGCCCTGGCGGCACGGCTACCGGTGGCCCTCGATGAATCCCTGCGCCACAGCCCGCCGCCGGCCCTGGAGCACTGGCACCGCTGGCCGGTGCGTCGGCCGT
>BJHC01000302.1 GCA_014191535.1 Cyanobium sp.
CACGATCTTCTACACCGCCCCCACGGCGATCCGGGCCTTCATGAAGGGCGGCCGTGGGGTGCCGGATCAGTACGACATGAGCTCCCTGCGCATCCTCGGCACCGTGGGGGAACCGATCAATCCAGAGGCTTGGATGTGGTATCGCGATGTGATCGGAGGCGACCGCTGCCCGATCGTCGACACCTGGTGGCAGACCGAAACCGGCGGCGTGATGATCAGTCCCCTACCGGGGGCCACCCCCACCAAACCCGGCTCCGCCACCCTGCCCCTGCCGGGCATCCAGGCGGACATCGTCGACCACGACGGCAACTCCCAGGGCGCCGACCAGGGGGGCTACCTGGCGATCCGCCGCCCCTGGCCCGGGATGATGCGCACCGTGCACGGCGATCCCGATCGCTTCCGCAAGAGCTACTGGGAGGAGATCCGCCCCGCCGACGGCTCCCACCTCTACTTCGCCGGTGACGGTGCCCGCCGTGATGCCGACGGCTACTTCTGGGTGATGGGCCGGGTCGACGACGTGATCAACGTCAGCGGCCACCGCCTCGGCACCATGGAAATCGAGAGTGCCCTGGTGAGCCATCCCGCCGTGGCGGAAGCCGCCGTGGTGGGCCGCCCCGATGAGCTCAAGGGCGAAGGCATCGTGGCGTTCGTCACCCTGGAGGCTGGCCGCAACGGCGACGACGCCCTGGTGGCCGAACTGCGCGGCCACGTGGGCAAGGAGATCGGCCCGATTGCCCGGCCAGATGTGATCAAGTTCACCGACGCCCTGCCCAAGACCCGCAGCGGCAAGATCATGCGGCGCATCCTGCGCTCCCTGGCCGCTGGCCAGGAGGTGAGCGGCGACACTTCAACCCTGGAGGACCGCTCCGTGCTCGACGCCCTGCGGGTCTGAGCGCCACCAGTCGCTGATCAGCTGCGCCAGCCGGTCGATCTGCCGTTGCCGGGCCGGATCGTCGGCCCAGCGGCCCAGCAGGTTTTGCCGCAACCCCGCACTGGCGGGGGTGAGGTGATCCCCCGGCAGCTCCACCAGGCTGGAGGCATCCCCGGGGCGCTGCTGCAGCTGGGCCAGCAGCCGCGGGCTCTGGTCGATCCCATCGCGGTTGAAGCGCACCAGCAGGTTGCGGGGTTGGCGGTAGTCGCGCCCCACCAGCCGCAGGGTTTCCTCCGGCGAGGGGCTGAACTCGCTGCTGATCCCCAGCCGCGGCCCCAGATCCGCCAGCAGCGGCACGCTGCGTTCGGCGGAGAAGTTGTTGAAGCTCAGGGCCGCCAGGCCGCTGCAGCCGCGCCCGTTGTCCGGGGCGAGCAGGTGCAGCTTGCAGCCCAGGCTGTGGCCCAGCCGCAGCACCGGCAGCCCGCAGCGCTCGGCACGGAAGGCGCGCCAGGCCTCATTGGCCTGGGCCTGGTGGTCGAAACCCGGCACGTAGCTCCAGGCCCACACCGCCAACCCCTGGCGGGCCAGGGCCTCCAGCAGGCGCCGGTAGCTGAGCTGGGGGGTGGCCGCCAGGTAGCTGCCGCCGATCACATCCACCCGGCCGATGGGGTCCGGCGGCTGCAGGGTCCAGAGGCTGCCCCGCTGGCGCCAGCTCATGCCGCCTGCAGGCGCTTCAGGGCATCGAGGGCTTCGCGGCGGTGGGCCGGCCCATCCAGCAGGTTGTTGAACACGTGGCGGATCACCCCGTCGCCGTCGATCACATAGGTGACGCGGCCGGGCAGCAGCCCCAGCACCGCCGGAACGCCGAAGGCCTTGCGCAGCTGGTTGCCGCGGTCCACCAGCAGGGGGTAGGGCAGGCTGTGGCGCTGGGCGAAACGCTGATGGCTGCCGGCGTCATCGCCGCTCACCCCCCACACCTCGGCCCCCATCGCCTGCAGATCGCTGTAGCTGTCGCGGAAGGCGCAGGCCTCCATGGTGCAGCCGGGGGTGTCGTCCTTCGGATAGAAGAACAGCACCAGGGCCTTGCCCGCCAGTTGGTCGCTGCGGCGCTCGACGCCGTTCTGGTCGCTGAGGGCGATCTGCGGGGCGCGATCACCGCAGGTCAGGGGTTGGGCCACGGGGGACAGCCAAGCTGCCCAAACCCTAGGCAGCATCGACCAACGCTGAGATCATGGCGGCAGTCCTGCCCCGCCCGATGCCCCAGCCGGTGGATCCCCCTTCAGCCGCCTCCTCAGGCGCCTCAGCGGACGACTCCGGTTGGGAGCAGGCGGATCTGCTCAGCCTGGCCTTCGCGGCGCCGGCAGCCCCTCAGCCCAACCCGCAGCCCGAACCCCAGCCCGGGCCGGAGCTGATGGCTGAACCCGTTGCCGCCGTCGAACCCGCGGTGGTGCCGATGGCCTTGGTGCCCGCCACCCCCGCTGTGCCGCAGCGGCTGCTGATCCTCGACACCGAAACCACCGGCCTCGATCCC
>BJHC01000303.1 GCA_014191535.1 Cyanobium sp.
CAGTTCGGTTTCCTGCAGCAGCCGTGGGATCCGCTTGAGCAGCAGCTGCGGTTCAAATCCAGGCAACTGGCGCAGGATCGCCACCAGCCGGGCGATGGGTTCCAGGGAGAGCACCGTGGCGGCTTCCGCTTCGCCGCTGGTCACCCTGTCCTGCCGGCTGCGCAGTCCCGGGGGAAGCAGCGGTGCGGGTAGGCGGCGGCTGACGGCCAGGGCGGTTTGCCAGCCCAGGGCATCCATCTGATTGACGGCCGCGTCCACCAGTTGCTGCCGCAACAGGCCGGCGTTGGGGGAGAACAGGAAATCCAGCACCTGATCCAGCAGACCCTCCAGATCCAGCTGGCTGCCGCTGGCGGCGCTGGTGATCAGGTTGTCGAGCCGTTGCCACCGGAAGATCTCCCCGTCGAACAGCATTTCCCGCAGGCTGTTGCGCAGCTGGGGATCGGGGTCCTCCATCAGGCGGCGGGCGAAGTAGGGGTAGGCGGCCCCCAGGATCTTGAAGTTGGGATCCACGCTCAGGGCAATGCCTTCGAGGGTCACCAGCGAGCGGATGATCAGGGCGTAGTACGGCGGCACCTGGAAGGGGAAGCGATACATCACGCCGCTGAGGTCATCGGTGACGGCCTTGAAATCCATGCGGCTCACCCCCATTTCCAGGGCCTGGCCAAACACCTGCTCGAACGCCGGCACGATCGGCTCGAGGTTCACGTCTTCCGCCAAAAAACCAAGGCTCACGAAGTCGCCGGAGAGCTTCTTGAAGTTGCGGTTCACCAGGTGCACCACCGCCTGGATCAGGCCGGTGCGGCTCTCGCGGCTCACCGTGCTCATCATCCCGAAGTCGAGGTAGGCGAGCCGCCCGTCCTTGAGGGCCAGCAGGTTGCCCGGGTGCGGGTCGGCATGGAAGAAGCCGTGCTCCAGCAGCTGTTGCAGGGAGCAGTTCACCCCCACGGACACCATGTCATCGGGGTCGATGCCCAGGTCCCGCACCGCTTCGAGGTTGGTGAGCTTCACCCCATCGATCCATTCCATGGTGAGCACCCGCCGGGCCGTGGCCTCGCGGTAGATGCGCGGCACGGCGATGCGCGGGTTGTGGGCGTGCAGGGTCGCGAAGGTTTCGGCGTTGGTGGCCTCATTGCAGTAGTCCATTTCCTCAAACACCCGCTTGCCCAGCTCATCGATCAGGGCCACCAGGTCGGAGCGGATCAGCCCCACGTTGCGGTTGAGCCAGGCGGCGATGTTGCGCACGATGTAGAGATCAAGCGTGATCTGTTCGCGCAACCCCGGCCGCTGCACCTTCACGGCCACCTTCTCGCCGCTGAGCAACACGCCCCGGTGCACCTGGCCCAGGGAGGCGGCGGAGATGGGCTCCAGCTCCAGCTCCGCGTAGATCGTGTGAATGGGGGCCCCCAGGTCTTCTTCGATGCAGGCCATCGCCAGGGCTGAGTCGAAGCCGGGCAGTTGGTCCTGCAGTTGCGCCAGCTCCTCCAGCAGCAGCGGCGGAATGATGTCGGGCCGGGTGGAGAGGGCCTGACCCGCCTTGATGAAGGCCGGGCCGAGGGAGGCCACCAGGTCCGCCGCCTCCTTGGCGCGGGCCCGGGCATGGTCGGGGTCGTTGAGGCGCCGGGTGAGCCAGTCGAAGGCCACGCTCAGCAGGTAGACCCCGATCGGCACCAGGGTTTGCCAGAGGCGTTTGATCAGCCGTTGGGGCGCTCCGGCATAGATGCGGCTGATGGCTGCGGGGTCGTACTCCAGCAGGCCGGCGGCCTCGATGAAGTCGCTGAGCTCGGGCTTGCCGGTTGGCTTGGCCGTTGGCGGCAGTGGGGATTGCGGTGGTGGTTGTGGATGCACCGTGGAGTCCGCCGTCTGGTCAGCCTTGGTCAGATGTTGCACAGGTCCGAACACGGCCGACCGCATCGCGGCCGCGGCCGCTTCCGCCGCGGTTTGGTGGGCTGCAGGCTGCACCATGCGGTGATCGAAGGCGATGGTGGACGGCGGCGGAGGGCCTGGCGGGGCCGGATCCTGAATCTCCCCCTTCTAAACGAAAGATGCAGCCGCTACGGTCGGGCCCAACACCCGCCGGCTGCCAGCCGCCCCGCTGCGCCTGTGCTCACTGGACTGCGCCTCGAGAACATCGCTCTGATCGAGCGGTTGCAGCTGGAGTTCAGCGGTGGTTTCACGGTGCTCACCGGTGAAACCGGCGCGGGCAAGTCGATCCTGTTGGATGCCCTCGATGCGTTGCTGGGGGCCACGGGCCCGCGGCTGCTCCGTCAGGGGGCAGAGCGCGGGGCGATCGAGGCCAGCTTCAACCTCACGCCGCCGCTGGCGGCCTGGCTTGAGCAGCAGCAGCTGGAGGCCGAGGAGGGGGAGATCCTGCTGAGCCGTGAGTGGCGCCTCAGCGACGAT
>BJHC01000304.1 GCA_014191535.1 Cyanobium sp.
GGTAGACGTCATCGCGGGGTTGATCCCAGCGGAAGCGCTCCACCGCCACCGGCGGGTGCACCACCGCCGCCGACCGGCCCCAGTAGCGCTGAATGCGGGCCGCGGTGAAGCGGGAATTGGCGATCAGGGCATCGGGCCGCTGGGCGCTGAGCACATCCCATTGCCGCAGCCGATGCAGCTGCCAGCGGATCAGGGGCCCCAGGCCGCGCCGCGCCAGGGCCGACTGCCGCAGGTAGGCGTGCATCTGATCCCAGGCGTAACGCACGGGGGTGTGCACATAGCTCACATGGCACTGGTCGGGGCTGGTGAGCACCCCCTTGGCCACCAGATGACTGCTGCTGAGCACCAGCGGGTAGCCGGAGAGATCCAACTGCTCGATCGCCAGGGGCAGCAGCGGCAGGTATTGCTGCACGTGGCTCACCCCCCAGGGCAGCCCCTGCACAAAGGAGGTGTGAATCGTGCGCCCCTGCAGCCAACTGCCGCGGCGGCGGCTTTCACCATCCACCAAGGCAAACAGCGGCGGCTGCCCCAGCAGCTGATCAAGCTCCCGCACCACCAGCTCGGAGCCCCCCACCGAGCGGGGGGTGAACCACTCGTGCACCAGGGCCGCCGGGGCTGGAAGCTGCGCCATCGCAGTCAGGGTAATGGCCTCGGGTGATGGCCACAGCAGCGGCGCCCAGACGCCATCCACAACGCTGTGGGAGATGGCTGGCTCAACAGATCACAAAAGCTCTCAGACCTTTGCGATCACGGCCAGGGATCTCGATGCTGGCCCGAGTGCTCACCAGCCATGCCCATTCGCGAGCTCCTCGAAGACGCTCTGGACGAGCCGGCCATCGGGCAGACCGCTCGCTTCAGCTGGCACGCCACGCCCGTGGGAATCGCTGCCCTCTGGACGGACGGCACGGCACCCACCCCGCCGCCCTACGAGAACGCCCTGCAGGAAGGCCTTGAAGTGGGGCTGGACTTGAGCCGCGAGGAACGGGAGTTCCACCAGATCAACCGGGGCCTGGTGCTGCTGTTCCACAGCTAGGGAAGCGGAGAGGGTGGGATTCGAACCCACGGAAGGTTGCCCTTCAAACGATTTCGAGTCGTTCGCTTTCGACCACTCAGCCACCTCTCCAGGCGACCGGGGCAGTGTAGGGATCGGAGGTGCGGCCTCAGCTCTGGCGCCACCCGCTGCGGGAACCGGCAACGGGCCACCACAGCCGTGACGGGGGCAGGGCCGGATGGCGCTGGTGCAGCGCATGGCGCAGGGAGGCATCGGGCGTGAACCCCAACCACAGCCCCTCCAGCGGCGGACGCTGATCCCCATCCCGCCAGGCGCGCCAGGCCTGCAGGTTCGGCAGCAGCCCCCAACGCTGCGCCCCCACCCGCAGCCACAACACCGGCGCATCGCTGGCCAAGGCCCGCACCTCCAGGCCAGGGCTGTGGAGGCGCTGCCCCGGCAGCAGGGGCGGCTGACCGTCCTGGCTGTTCACCAGGGTGCGCGTCAGGGCCGCCCAGCAGGCCGGCTGCTGCGGGGGCACCGGATCGAGCAGCACCACCCAATCCAACCGCTGCAGACCATGGCCATGGGCCAACTGCCTGGCGCGGCTGCAACTGAGGGGATCGGCACGGCTGCTGATCAGGGCCCCGCGACCGCTGTGGCGCGCCAACAACCACTGCCGCGGGCCATCCCGCACAGCCAGCAGGTGATCCCCCCGCAACAGCTGCAGATGGGTGAGCATCGCCACCCCCACCAGGGCCGCCCCCCAGACCCGCCGCCCCCGCCAGCGCTCCACCAGCCAGGGCAACAGGCCCAGGGCCAACAGCAGCACCAACAGCGGCGGACAGCGACCGAGCTGCAGCTGGGCCAGGGGCAGGGCCGCCAGCTGCGCCACCAGCCACAGCAACAGGCGGGTCAGCCCCACCAGCGGCCAGGCCAGCAGCGGCAGCAGGGGCGGCAACAGCACGGCACTCACCGCCATGGCCATGGCCCCCAGGGTGAGGGGCGTGAGCAAGGGCGCCACCAGCAGGTTGGCGGGAACGGCGTACAGCGGCAGGGCACCGAAATGCAGCAGCTGCAGGGGCAGGGTCCAGAGGGAGGCCGCCAGGGGCACCGCCACGGCGGCGGCCAGCCCTTGCGGCATCCACGCCGCCAACGCCTGCTCCTGGGGCCGAGCGCTCAAGAGCAGCCCCGCGGTGGCCGCCACGCTGAGCTGGAAACCGACATCCAGTAGCCAGTCGGGCCGCGCCGCCAGCACCAGCACCACGCACAACAGCAACACCCCCAGCGGCCGGGGCCGGCGGCGGGCCTCCTGCAGCGCAAAGGCCAGGGCCCCCATCAACACCGCGCGCACAACGGAGGGCTGGGGCCCAGCCAGCAGCAAAAACAAGCCCATGGCCCCGAG
>BJHC01000305.1 GCA_014191535.1 Cyanobium sp.
TGAGGCCGGTCATAGCCCCGTCACACGCCAGCAGGGGGCCGTGCTCCGTGGGGAGTCGGCGGATGCCCGCCAGGAGGCCCGGCGCCGGGGTGATGGATCCGGCATTGCCCACCGCGGGCTGCAGGATCACGCCGGCGATCTCACCGGGGTTTTCCGCGAACAGCTGCTTGACGGCCTCCAGGTCGTTGTAGGGGGCGGTGAGGGTGCTGGCGGCGGTGCTGCGGGGCACCCCGGGGGAGTCGGGCAGGCCCAGGGTGGCCACGCCGGAGCCGGCCTTCACCAGGAACATGTCGGCGTGGCCGTGGTAACAACCCTCGAACTTGATGATCTTTTCGCGGCCGGTGAAGGCGCGCATCAGCCGCAGCACCGACATGCAGGCTTCGGTGCCGCTGTTGACGAAGCGCACCATCTCCACCGAGGGCACCGCCTCGATCACCCGTTCGGCGAGGGTGTTCTCCAGGGCGCAGGGGGCGCCGAAGCTGGTGCCCTTATCGAGGGCCTCGTGCAGGGCCGCCAGCACGTCGGGGTGGGCGTGGCCGCAGATCGCCGGGCCCCAGCTGCCGATGTAATCGATGTAGCGGTTGCCGTCCACGTCCCAGGCGTAGGCGCCCTTGACCCGGTCAAACACGATCGGTTGGCCGCCGACGGAGCGGAAGGCACGCACCGGGGAGCTCACGCCTCCGGGCATCAGCTTCTGGGCGGCACTGAACAGGTCCTGGGACCGGGAGGTGTTGTGCACGGGTGCCGAAACAGGGGCCGAGGTCAAAACGGAATCCGTAGACGGAGCTTGAGCGTCGCCCATCCTTACGCAATCACGGCCCTAGCGGTCCAGTGCCGAGGGGGCTCGTTAAGGTCTTGCCATCGCCCTCTTCCCCTGTGACCCCTGACTGGCGCTTGGATTGGGCCCAGATTGAGCGCCAGCTGCGGCCCCTGTTGCCGGAGCGGGCGGTGGTGGCCAAACGTCAGGAGTTGCTGGCCTACGACTGCGATGGCCTGACCCTGCATCGCCATCAGCCGCCGTTGGTGGTGCTGCCGGAAACCACCGAACAGGTGGCGGCGGTGGTGCGCTGCTGCGCGGAGCTGGGGGTGCCGTTCATTGCCCGGGGCAGTGGCACCGGCCTCTCCGGCGGTGCCCTGGCGGAGCAGGAGGCGGTGGTGATCGCCACCAGCCGCATGCGCAAGGTGCTGGAGGTGGACCTGGCCAACGAGCGGATCACCGTGCAGCCCGGGGTGATCAACAGTTGGGTCACCCGCGCCGTGGCCGGCGATGGCTTCTATTACGCCCCCGATCCCTCCAGCCAGGTGGCCTGCAGCATCGGCGGCAACGTGGCCGAGAACTCCGGCGGCGTGCACTGCCTGAAGTACGGGGTCACCAGCAACCACGTGCTGGCCATGGAGGTGGTCCTGCCGGATGGCAGCGTCACCACCCTGGGGGGCAGCCTGCCGGAGATGGGCGGCCTCGATCTGCGCGGGGTGTTCATCGGCAGTGAAGGCACCCTCGGCATCGCCACGGCCATCACCCTGCGGCTGTTGCGCACCCCCCAAACGGTGGCGGTGCTGCTGGCGGATTTCGCCTCGATGGAGGCGGCCGGCGAGGCGGTGCGGCTGATCACCGGCGCCGGGGTGTTGCCGGCGGGGATGGAAATGATGGATCGCCCCTGCATCCATGCCGTCAACGATTTCTTCGGGGTGGATGAGTACCCCCGCGAAGCGGCGGCGGTGCTGCTGATCGAGCTCGATGGCCATGCGCTCGAGGTGCAGGAATCGGTGGAGTTGGCCAGCCGCCTCTGCCTGGAGGCGGGGGCCGGGGCGGTGCGCGAAGCTTGGACCGAGGAGGCCCGGGCGCGGCTGTGGAAGGGGCGCAAAAGTGCCATCTCAGCCCTGGGCCGCCAGTTCCCCAGCTACTACCTGCAGGACGGCGTCGTGCCCCGCACCGCACTCCCCAAGGTGCTGGCGGCGATCGAGCGGCTCAGCCAGGAGCACGGGCTGGCGGTGGCCAATGTGTTCCATGCCGGTGACGGCAACCTGCACCCCCTGATCCTGTACCGGGCGGGGGAGCCCGGGGTGAATGAACGGGTCAAGGAGCTGGGGGCGGCGATCCTGAAGCTGTGCATCGAAGCGGGCGGCAGCATCAGCGGAGAGCATGGGGTGGGCAGCGACAAGCGCTGCTACATGGATTGGATGTTCAGCGCCGACGACCAGGCCACGATGCAATTGGTGCGCAAGGCGTTTGACCCCGACGGCCTGGCCAATCCCGGCAAAATCTTCCCCACCCCCAAAACCTGCGGTGAGTCGCTGCGGCGGCTGGTGGAGCTGAAGGTGGAGGGGGTGGAGCTGCCCGAGGGCGCCGCTGTTTTCTAGGGCTCATCCTCGTCGTCGGGGGGCCAGGCCA
>BJHC01000306.1 GCA_014191535.1 Cyanobium sp.
GGAGAGCAGCGGCGCCTTCCACCCGGATCCTGCGGCGGAGGGTGACCCCTTCTCCGTTGTCATCCCGCCGCCGAACGTGACCGGCAGCCTGCACATGGGCCACGCCTTCAACACGGCCCTGATCGACACGATCGTGCGCTTCCAGCGCCTGCAGGGCAAAAACGTGCTCTGCCTCCCCGGCACCGATCACGCCTCGATCGCCGTGCAGACGATCCTCGAGAAGCAGCTCAAGGCCGCGGGCCAGCGCAAGGAAGACCTGGGTCGTGAGGCGTTTCTGGAGAAGGCCTGGGCCTGGAAGGCCGAGAGCGGCGGCACGATCGTGGGCCAGCTGCGCCGGCTGGGCTATTCGGTGGACTGGCAGCGCGAGCGGTTCACCCTCGATGCCGGCTGCAGCACCGCGGTGATCGAGGCCTTCAACCGCCTGCATGAGCAGGGCCTGATCTATCGGGGTGAGTATCTGGTGAACTGGTGCCCCGCCTCCGGTTCGGCGGTGAGCGATCTGGAGGTGGAGATGAAGGAGGTGGATGGCCACCTCTGGCACTTCCGCTATCCGCTCACGGCCGGTAGCGGCTTCCTGGAGGTGGCCACGACACGCCCGGAAACGCTGCTGGGCGATACGGCGGTGGCGGTGAACCCCAAGGACCCGCGCTATGCCGCCCTGGTGGGGCAGACCCTCACCCTGCCGCTGGTGGGCCGCACGATCCCGATCGTGGCTGACGACCACGTGGATGCGGCGTTCGGCACCGGTTGCGTGAAGGTGACCCCCGCCCACGACCCCAACGACTTCGCGATCGGCCAGCGCCACAACCTGCCGCTGATCACGGTGATGGCCAAGGACGGCTCCATGAACGAAGCCGCCGGCCGCTTCCAGGGGCTCGATCGCTTTGAGGCGCGCCAGGCCGTGGTGGCGGCGATGGAGGCGGAGGGCTTCCTGGTGAAGGTGGAGGACTACCGCCACAGCGTGCCCTTCTCCGACCGCGGCAAGGTGCCGGTGGAGCCGTTGCTCTCCACCCAGTGGTTCGTGAAAACGGAGCCCCTGGCGGCCCGCTGCCGCGAAGCCCTCGAGCATGCCGATCCCCGCTTCGTGCCGGAGCGGTGGAGCAAGGTCTACCGCGATTGGCTCACCGACATCCGCGACTGGTGCATCTCCCGCCAGCTGTGGTGGGGGCACCGCATCCCCGCCTGGTTTGTGGTGAGCGAAACCGGCGGCGTGATCACCGACACCACCCCCTATGTGGTGGCCCGCGATGAAGCGGAAGCCCGCGCCAAGGCCGAGGCCCAGTTCAGCGGTGGCACCCATGCCCACCCCCTGGTGCTGGAGCAGGACCCCGACGCCCTCGACACCTGGTTCTCCAGCGGCCTCTGGCCCTTCTCCACCCTGGGCTGGCCCGAGGCGGATGCCGCCGATCTGGCCCGCTGGTACCCCACCAGCGTGCTGGTGACGGGCTTCGACATCATCTTTTTCTGGGTGGCCCGGATGACGATGATGGCCGGCGCCTTCACCGGCCAGATGCCCTTCCGGGATGTCTACATCCACGGCCTGGTGCGGGATGAGCACAACCGCAAGATGAGCAAGTCGGCGGGCAATGGCATCGACCCGCTGCTGCTGATCGATCGCTACGGCGCCGATGCCCTGCGCTTCGCCCTGGTGCGGGAAGTGGCCGGCGCCGGCCAGGACATCCGGCTCGATTACGACCGCCAATCCGACACCTCGGCCACGGTGGAGGCCTCCCGCAACTTCGCCAACAAGCTGTGGAACGTCACCCGCTTTGCGCTGATGAACCTGGGGGGCGAAACCCCCGCCTCCCTGGGGTCACCCGAGCCGGCGCAGCTGCAGCTGGCGGACCGCTGGATCCTGTCGCGGCTGGCGCGGGTGAACGGCGAAACCGCTGAGCGCTACGGCAGCTATGGCCTCGGGGAGGCCGCCAAGGGGCTCTATGAGTTCGCCTGGAATGAGGTGTGCGACTGGTACGTGGAGCTGATCAAGCGGCGCCTGCAGGATCCCGCCCAGCAGCGCACCGCCCGCCAGGTGCTGGCCAGGGTGCTCAGCGAGCTGCTGGTGATGCTGCATCCGCTGATGCCGCACCTCAGTGAAGAGCTCTGGCATGGCCTCACCGGTGAACCCGACAGCACGTTTCTGGCCCTGCAGCCCTGGCCGGCTGTGGATGCCGCCGCCCTCGACGACGGCCTGGAGGCGTCGTTTGCGGCCCTGATCGAGGCGATCCGGGTGGTGCGCAACCTGCGGGCCGTGGCTGGGCTCAAGCCCTCCCAATCGGTGCCGGTGCGGTTCGTCACCGGTCGCGGTCCCCTGGCGGCGGTGCTGCCGGCCGCCACCGCCGACATCCCGGCCCTGACCCGAGCCCAATCGGTGCCGGTGCTGGATCCGG
>BJHC01000307.1 GCA_014191535.1 Cyanobium sp.
GTCGTCCCCTCCCGTCCGGCTCAGGGGCGAAACGGCACCACCTGCAGTGCCACGGGGCCGCCGGCGGCCGCCGGCGGCGGTGGATTGAGGGCGATGGCCGGCGCCGGCAGCGCCCGGGGCTGGGGGCTGCCGGCGCCCTGGTTGGCGCGGGCGAGCAGTTGTGCCAGGGGGGTGTCGTTGGCCAGGTACACGTGGCTGAGGGTCTGGCTGCCGAAGGCCCGTCGCTGCAGCTGCCAGCCGGGCTCCAGTTGGATCAGCACAAAGCCGTCCCGGTCGCGTTGGCGCAGTGCCCCCTGGCCCACCAGCAGTTCCGTGGTGTCGCTGGGGGTGAAGGCCACCAGGGCCACGCTGTTGCCGGCCTGTTTCAGCCGCAGCCGGTGGCTGCCGCCCAGGTCGGTCTCGCCCACCCGCAGGGAATAGCCGTTGCTGTCGATGTAGCGGCTGCAGATGCCGCTGAAGTCGAATCGGTTGAGGGCCGGGTCGATCAGGCCGTCGGGCCGTTCCTGCCAGCAGCGGGGTTCCGGCCGGATCTGCTCCAGCACCAGCAGCTTCCAATCGCTGCGGCCCACCGGTTGGGCCAGCACGGCAAAGCGGCTCTGATCCAGGGGGCGGCTGCTGAACAGGCTGGCGGCCCGGCTGCCCCCCTGGATCGCCAACCCCGCGGTGCTCGCCAGCGCCAGGCCCGCCCCCAGCCATGGGAGGTAGGTTCGCTGCATGGTGATCTCTCCTGCGCTGCCCGTCAGACGCGTGTTGTACCGGATCTGCGGGGGGGAGCCCAGTGGCTGACGGGCCAGTGGTGGTGGCGGCCGCCTGTGATGGCGCCTGCAGTGGCAACCCGGGGCCCGGTGGCTGGGGCTGTTTGCTGCGCTTCGCCGATGGCAGCGTGCGCGAGTGGGGTGGGGCTGATCCCGACACCACCAACAACCGCATGGAGCTCACGGCGGCGCTGACGCTGCTGCAGTTGCTCAAAACCCTGCCCCGGCATCCGGATCTGGCGATCCGCACCGATTCCAAATATCTGATTGACGGCTTCACCCGTTGGATCAACGGCTGGAAGCGCAAGGGCTGGCGCACCGCCTCGGGCTCCCCCGTGCTGAACCGCGATCTCTGGGAGGCCCTGGATGCGGCCCGCATCCCCAACCTGCCCTTGGTGTACGTCAAGGGCCACAGCGGCGACCCTGACAACGACCGCTGTGACGTGATTGCGGTGGCCTTTTCCAAAGGGCAGCAACCGTCGCTGGCCCAGGGGGAGGTGCCGTTGGCCGCCGCAGCGGGGGGCACCGCTGCCCCGGCGCCTGAGCCCGCCCCCAAGCCGTTGCTGCAGTTGCTGAGCCGGCTGGAGTTGGCGGATCGCCTGGCGGCCGGGGGCTACGGCCTCAGCCTGATCGAGCTGGCCCAGGTGGTGGAGGTGCCCCTCGCCACCCTGGAGGGGCGCAGCGAGGCTTGGCGCTGGCGCGATTGGCGGGTGGTGCCCGGTGGCGACGGCCGCTGGCGGTTGCACCGTGAGGCGTCAGGATCAGAGCAGCGCGATGGCGGGGGTCGGGGCGATGGCTGACGTCGGCAGTGGTGGCCTGTATCGCCGCTTTGTGGGGCCGCTGCTGAGCCGCGACGACGGTGCCGATGCGGAACAGCTGAGCCAACTCACCTTGCAGGCCCTGGCCCAGGTGTCCCTGCGGCGCCAGTGGCCGTTGGTGAACACCACCCTGGCGGGCTTGGGTGCTGAGCTGCAGCGGCCCGATCTGCGCTTGGAGCAGACCCTGTTCGGCTGCCGTTTCCGCAATCCCGTGGGTTTGGCCGCCGGTTTCGACAAGAACGCCGTGGCGGCCGGCATCTGGCATCTGTTTGGGTTTGGCTTCGCCGAGCTGGGCACGATCACTTGGCATGCCCAGCCCGGCAACCCCCGGCCGCGGCTGTTCCGCCTGGCGGCGGAGCGGGCGGCCCTCAATCGCATGGGCTTCAACAACGTGGGGGCCCAGGCGGCCCTGCGCACCCTGGAGCGCCAGAACCTGCCGGCGGCCGGCCAGCGCCCGGCGGTGCTGGGCATCAACCTGGGCAAGTCGAAGCTGACGCCGCTGGAGCTGGCGCCCGACGACTACGCCTCCTCCCTGGAGTTGCTGGCCCCCCTGGCGGATTACGCCGTGATCAATGTGAGCTCCCCCAATACCCCGGGGCTGCGGGAGCTGCAGGACGAGGTGCAGCTGCGCCGGCTGGTGGAGCGACTGCGGCGGCTGCAGGCCTGCCCGCCGCTGCTGGTGAAGATCGCCCCTGACCTGGAGGACGAGGCCATCGATGCCATCGCCCGCATGGCCTACGAGGAGGGGCTGGCGGGGGTGATCGCCGTGAACACGAGCCTCAACC
>BJHC01000308.1 GCA_014191535.1 Cyanobium sp.
GCTGCTGCACGGAGCGGACAATCTGACCGCCAGGGCTCAGCACCAGGGCAAAGCCCCGTTGCAGCAGCCGCTGTGGCGAGAGTGCCTGCAGCAGAACGCGCTGTTGTTGAAGGTGTTGCCGGTGCTGCCGGAGCAGTTGCTGCGGATGCACTCGCTCCAGCCGCTGCCGCTGCCCCTGCAGCCGGAGCTGTGCCTGCTCGAGGCGGTGTCGCAGCGACTGGCGCAGCAACAGGCGCCGCTGGCGTAGGCCCAGGGCCAGTTGCTCCCGATCCGGCAACAGGGCCACCACCGCTGCGGTGGGGGTGGCGGCGCGGTAGTCCGCCACCAGGTCGGCGATGGTGGTGTCGTCTTCGTGGCCCAGGCCCGTGACCACCGGCAGGGGGCAGGCGGCTAGGGCGCGGGCCAGTTGCTCGCCATCAAACACAGCCAGGTCTTCGCGGCTGCCGCCGCCGCGGGCCAGCACGATGGCCTCGAGGCCCAGCTCCGCGCTGGCGGCGATCACCTGCTGCAGGCGCCGGCAGATCTGCTCCTCCACCGGCCCCTGCACGGGAATCGGCACCACGTGGATGCGGGCCCCCGGCCAGCGTTCCTGGGCGGTGCGCAGCATGTCCGCCAGGGCGGAGCTGGGGCTGCTGGTGAGCAGGGCCACGGCGGCGGGCATGGCCGGCAGGGGCCGTTTGTGCTCCGGGGCGAAGAGCCCCTCCGGCTCCAGCTGTTGGCGCACCTGCTCGAAGCGCAGCAGCACCGTGCTGAGGCTGGGTCGCAGGTCGAGCACCTGCACGCAGAGGCTGGCGCGGGTGGCCCAGAAATTGAGCTTGCCCACCACCACCACCCCATCTCCCTCCTGGGGTTGGTGGTTGAGCTTGCTGAGCTGGGAGGCCCACACCACCGCTCCGATGGAGGCATCCCCATCCACCAGGGTGAGCCAGAGGTGCCCCTTTTTGAGCTGCGGCCGCGACACGGTGGCATCCAGCAGGAACCGCGGCGCAAAACCCCGTTCCAGCAATGAGCCGATCGCCTGGTTCAGCTCAGCGACGCTGTAGCGCGGCAGCCCGGTGTCGCTGCCCACCCCTTAACGCTCCAGGCGCCGGTAGCAGTTCCACCAGTAGAGGCACACCAGGGTGCCGAGCACGGCCACCACCTGGCCGATGGGGTGATCGATCCGGATCGCACCAACGCAGGTGATCACCAGGGCACTGCTGATCAGGCGGGCCCCGTCACGGCGGTTTTTGGCGTAAAGGGGAGCCAGGGCGATCGAGCACTGCACAGAGCGGCAGTCTGGCCCATGGCTGCAGCGCCGGCGATACGTTTGGCGGCATCGGCCCGCGCCCCCTTGCCTTCCCCGCGCCAGCAACTGCAGCAGCAGCTCTCGGCGCCCCTGCCGCAGCACCCTTGAGCTGGTGCTGGTCACCGACCTGGATGGCACCCTGCTGGGGGGCGCCACCCCGGAGCGCCGGCGCTTTTACCGCTGGCTGGCGCAGCAACGGGAGCGGGTGCTGCATGTGTTCTGTACCGGCCGGGATCTCACCTCCATCGCGCGGGTGCTCCAGGCGGATGAGCCCATCGGCTTGGCGGCCCCCCACCTGGTGATTGGGGATGTGGGCTGCACCGTGGCCTGCGGTGCCTCGCTGCTGCCGGTGCCCCTGGCGGTGGATCCGATCGAGGCCCGCTGGTGCGGTCTGCCGCAGCGGCTGCTGCCCTTGCTCGAGGCCCAGCCTGGGCTTTCCCCCCAGCCGGTGCACTCCAGCCGGCGGCTGGCCTACATGGTGGATCTGGAGCAGTTCGACCATGGGCTGATCCCGCAGCTCGAAGCCCACGGGGTGGATTGCCTGATTTCCGACAGCCAGTACTTCGATGTGCTGCCGGCGGGGGTGAACAAGGGCAGCACCCTGCTCAGCCTGTTGCGCTGGCTGGAGGTGGATCCGGCCACGGTGGTGACCGCCGGCGACAGCCTCAACGACCTGGCCATGTTCGAGACGGGGCTCAACGGCGTGATGGTGGGCAACGCCGAGCCCGACCTGGTGGCCCAGCTACCTCGCCTGCCCTCGGTGTATCAAGCCCGGGGCGAGGGGTGTGCCGGCATTGCCGAAGGGCTGCGCCACTTCGGCTTTGCTCATCTCTGGGATTGATCCTGCCGTAGGCGCCGGTTGGTGAGGGCCGTGGCCGTGGCGTTGGCGGGATCCTCGGGCCAGGGGTGCCGGGGGTAGCGGCCCCGCAGCTCGCGCCGCACCTCCTGGTAGGCACCGCGCCAGAAGCCGGCCAGGTCTTGGGTGATGGCGGCGGGGCGCCCGGCGGGGGAAAGCAGCTGCACCGTCACCGGCAGCTGCCCCTGCAGCACGGTGGGGC
>BJHC01000309.1 GCA_014191535.1 Cyanobium sp.
GGCAAACACCGCCACAACCGCCCCCAGCAGGCCGCCGACGGCCCAGCCCCAGTTCCACCCCAGCAGCAGCCCGAAGCCCGCCCCCAGCACCACGGCACAGCCCAGGCCGCCCAGGGCCCCCTCCAGGGTTTTGCCCGGTGAAATCGGCGACAGCGGCCGGCGGCCGTAGCGGCGCCCCAGCACATAGGAGCCGATGTCGGTGGCCACGATCAGCAGGCAGGCCATCAGCATCAGCACCATGCCGGAGCTGGCCCCGGGCCAGTGGCCCAGCCAGCCGGCCAGGCGCGGCGCCAGGGCCGGATCGGTGAGGTCGCGCAGGCGGATCCAGTAGCTGGGCAGGAAGCCCAGATAGAAGAGGGCGAAGATCGAAGCGGCGATGTCGGCGATGCTGCCGGTGAGCGGCTGCAGCAACAGCCAGCCGCAGATCAGGGCGCCGGAGATGGGCAGCACCGCCGCCGCCAGGTCTGTGGCGAAGCCCACCCCCACCGCATCGCCGCCATGGGCCCACTGGGTGGTGATCAGCAGCAGCTGCACCAGCACCAGGGTGGTTTTGCTGGCGGGGCGGATGCCCTTGAACTGCGCCAGCCGGAAATACTCCAGCAGCCCCAGGTGCACCATCACCCCCAGGGCCGCCGTGAACCACCAGCCCCCCAGCCCCACCACCAGCAGGCCAAAGCCGCCGGCGGCGTAACCGCTCAGCAGCCGCTGGGGGGAGGTGCGGGTGCGGGGTGCGGGAATCAAGGCCGTTCGGCGGCGATCAGAAACAGCGGTTCCGCCGCCGCCAACCGAGCCTGGTTGCCGCGGCGCTGCATGCGGTGCACGGTTGCCTGCACCACCTGCAGATCGATGGCCTCCAGGCGGCCCAGGGTGTCGGTGGCATCCACCAACCCCTCCAGGCTGGCGGTGCTGATCACCAAGCGGCCGCCGCTCACCAGGGCCTGCCACACCCGCTCCAGCACCCCGCTCAGGGGCCGGCCCACCTCCAGCAGCACCCGGTCGGGCCCCGGGGGCAGCTGCTCCAAACCCTCCGGCGCATCACCGGCATGGATGTGCAGGTTGCGGATGCCGAACTGCAGGCGGTTGCGCTCCAGCAGCTCGATCGCCTCCGGGTCTCGCTCGAGGGTGTGCACCTGGCCGGACGGCATCAGCCGGGCGATCTCCAGAGCCAGGGCACCGGTGCCGCCCCCCACATCCCACACCAGCGAATCGGGGCGCGGCCGCAGGTGCGAGAGCAGCATCACCCGCTGCTCCATCGGCGTGGGGCTGAAGCCCGGCGCATCGGCGAAGGCGGCATCGGGCAACCCGGGGGTCACAAAGTCCCAGCGGAAGGGGGCATCGCCTGCCGCCTGCATGCGCCTCCTCATCCGGCCACAACGCTCACCGTATCAGCGATCTGGCCGGGCCACAGCCGTTGTTGCTGCTGCAGCCAGGCGGCCCGGGCCGCATCGATGCGCTCGCCGGGAATCAACAGCGGAATGCCGGGGGGATAGGGGCACAGGGGCTCCGCCGCCAGCTCGCCGGCGGCCTGGGCCAGGGGCACGGTGCGCCGAGGGGCCCGCCAGGCCAGGCCGAGCTCCAGCTCCGGTTCGGCCACCAGGGGCAAGGGCGGGGGGCTGAACGGGGCCAGCGGCGGCCCGCCCAGCGCCCGGCGCAGCTGCAGCAACCGCCGCGGCGCGCCGCTCCACCCCCCGCGGCGGTTCCAGGCCCAGGCAGAAGGTGAGGCAGCCCGGCTCCGGCAGCTCGGCGATCACCCCGTGCTGCAGCAGCCAGGCATCCGCCTCCAGGCCGTTGAGGCCCAGGGGGCCGGTGGGCAGGGCCAGGCGCAGGGGGTCGTGGTTGACCAAGGGCTCCAGGCCGGCGCGCCGCAGCCGCTGCCGCAGGGCCTCGCCCCGATCCAGGGCCCGGGCCAACTGGCGACTGCCGGCAGCGCTGTGCAGATGGCCCAGGGCCGCCTCAGCGCTGGCCAGCAGCAGGGCGCTGGGGCTGGAGGTTTGCAGCCACAGCAGGGCCCGCTCCATCCGCTCGGGCGGGGTGCGGCTGGCGGGGCCCTGCAGCAGCACGGCGCTCTGGGCCAGGCCGCCGGCGGCCTTCTGCAGCGACTGCACCACCCAATCGGCGCCGCAGGCCAGGGCCGGGGCGGGCAGGCGGGGATCGAGCCCCAGGTGGGCGCCGTGGGCCTCATCCACCAGCACTGGCAGGCCGTGGCGGTGGGCCACGGCGATCAGCGCCGCCAACTCCCCCACCAGCCCCTGGTAGCTGGGGGACACCAGCACCACCGCCGCCAGGGGGCCATCCGCCAGGGCCTGCCTCAGGGCCGCCTCCAGCAGCGCCGGGGTGGGGG
>BJHC01000310.1 GCA_014191535.1 Cyanobium sp.
CACGCGGCAGTGGAACCGGCGTGGGTCGCCGTCCATCTGGCTGCGTTCCTTACAGCTGTAGTTGGGTAGTCCCCGCCGTTGCCCTTGGCTCCATTCCTGCAGGGCTGATTTCCAGTTGTGGCGGTGGGGGTCGTCTTGCAGTTCCTGGAGCGTGCGCTGCCAGTGCGGGTCGAGCCACTGCCGCACCGGGCTCAGATCGCCCCAGAGGCGATAGAGGGCGCCGATCACCGCTTCACAGGCCTCCGCCCGCAGGGTGGCCCGGCCGGTGGCGTCGCCGGCGGCCACCGGTCCGATGCGCAGCAGTGCTTCGATGCCGCAACGGTCCCCCAGCTCCGCCAGCCAGCGGTCGCTCACCAGTTGGGCCCGCAGGGCCGATTGCTGGCCCACGCTCAGGTTGGGCTGCTGTTCCGCCAGGAACTCCGAGGCCGCCAGCCGCAGCACCGCATCGCCGAGGAACTCCAGCCGCTCATGGTTGTGGGCTAGCCCGGTGGAGGTGTGGGTGAGGGCCTCATCAAGCGGCGCCAACAGCGGCGCCAAGTCCGCGGCTGCCCCATTGGCCGCTGCCGGCAGCCCTAGCCCCTGCCGCTCCAGGAAAGCAACCAGTTGCTGGCGGCGAGGGGCGTCCATCAGGGCGGAGGCTGGCGGCGCTGGGCAGAGGGGGAAAGCAGGACGTAAGCCGGGTTCTGTTCGCCGGAGCGGCCGAGGCCGAACCGGGGGGTGATCATCTGTCTGGGACCGCCGTTACCGACGGCCTCGAGCGGCGCGCTTGAGTCGGGACGGGTGTCATGGCCAACCGTTGTCCCTGGGCCTTGCTCCCAGCCGGGGTTTACCGAGCCAGCACCTCTCGATGCTGCTGGTGCGCTCTTACCGCACCTTTGCACCCTTGCCTGTGCGGGAGGCAAGCCCCCCGCCATCGGCGGTGTGTTTCTGTGGCACTCTCCTCACGGTCACCCGCACTGGGCGTTACCCAGCAAGCCTGGCCATTGGGGAGCCCGGACTTTCCTCAACCGGTCCGTTCCTCCAGCCCGAGGGCCTGGGCGTTTGCCGGTTGCGATCACCTCGCCTGCTTTCAAACCCCATAATGCCGATGCGGCTTCTGCCGCGAGGGGCTGTAGCTCAGCCGGATAGAGCGACGGTTTCCTAAACCGTAGGTCGTGGGTTCGAGTCCCGCCAGCCCCGCTTGCTTCCTGTGCATGGCTTTGCGGATCGGTAGCCCCCACTACCGGTGGTGGGGTGCCGAATGGAGCCACTGCCGCTAGCGTGGCCGCAGTTGCCACGGGGCCATGGCACAGCTGCATGATCTCCGGCTCAGATTGTTGGTGCAACAGGAGAGCGAGCGCATCGTCGACACCCTTCCCGACGGGCTCGACCTCTCCGTGATCCAGGCCCGCTGCCTCTGCTGGCTGGCCCTGTTGGCGGAAGCCCACGAGGACAGCGCCAATGACGCCGTGGCTGAGGGGGATACGGATCAGGCCATGGCCTGGTTCGCCGACTCCATGCGCCTGCGGGATGTGATCCAGGTGGTGAGCTCGATTGAGATCCCCATCCCCGGCGCCTGTGAAGACGATGACGCCGACGGCGACACCCTTCTGGATGACCAGGGTCCTCTGGCCGCTTGATGCCATGATGGGTTCTTAGACGCCACGGGAACGCGGTGCCGGAAGAGCCCTGCCAATGCCCTGATTGCCAGCGGTTCTACCGGGAACACGATCGTCTGATCCGTGAAAATCCCACCCTGCGGCAGCAACAGGAACTGAGCTGGGCGGCCCTGCAGTCGTTCCGCACCCTGGCGGGCCGTGTGTTGGAGGACCTCCAGAAAACCCAGCCCGAAGGCGAAACGGCCCTGGCTGCCGCCGCATCGAGCGCCGCGGGCCCGGTTGAGGCTGGTGATCAAGAGGCCATGGCCCAGGCCCTGGCGGATCTGGAGAACATCAACGCCCACCTGTTCTCGATTGAGGCCTTGATGGAGCGCATCTTTGATGTGCGCGTGCCTGAGGCGGTGGAGCAGAAGTTCCGTGAGCTGGCCGGCGAACTGGCTCCCGATCCCCTCAATGCCGATCGGTTGCGCCTCAACCGCCTGCTGCACCAGACCCCCGATCTGCCCGGCTGAGCCGATCCTGCTGCAGGATCAAGCGCGCGATCATGCCCTCCTCATCGGCGGCCAGCTGGTGCCAGCGCACTGGCCCCAGCCAGCCCATCGACTCCTCGAGTTCTGACACGAGCAACGGGTCGTTGGCGCCAATGCCACCGCTGAGGCCGACTTGATCCACGCCCCCCAGGCTGGCGGCCATGGCGCCGATGCCCGCCCGCAGGCGATGCAGGAACACCCCAAC
>BJHC01000311.1 GCA_014191535.1 Cyanobium sp.
GATCCACGGCTGCCCGGCAGCAGCCGTTGGCGCCTCAGCCCCGAGCGCATCGTCGATCAGCAGCCCGGCCAGGTGAGCACCGGCCTCAGCGGTTTGGATGATCTGCCCCTGGCTCGGGCCAGTGTGCGCCAGGAATTCCTGCGCCGCTCGCGCCGCTGGCGCGATCAGGTGCAGGAGGAAACCTCACGGCTGCGGGATCAGTTTCAGCAGGCCGGTGACCGCTTCGAGGAGCGGTTCAGTGAACGGCTGGAGGGTTGGCTCGAAGAGCCGGATGAGCCCGATGCAGAGCCGGGTTGGGATCGCTATGGCGAGCCTGTAGCGCGTCAGCCGCGCCGGCCCGCGCCGCCTGAACCCCGCTCTGAAGCCTGGGACGATTGGGATGGGTGGGATGAGGACCCCATGGAGCCCCACGACCCCCGCGCGCGCCGCGGACGCCGCCCCCCCGCGGAGGATGACGATCCCTGGGTGTGACGCTCGGCGAGACTGAGGGGATCTGCTGGGTACCCGTGGTCGCCGCGCCTGATTACTCCGTTGCCGAGGCCCTCAAGAAGGAGAACCTCAGCCAGGCCGACTACGACGAGATTTGCCGCCGCCTGGGCCGAGCCCCCAACCGGGCCGAGCTGGGCATGTTCGGGGTGATGTGGTCGGAGCACTGTTGCTACCGCAACTCCCGGCCGCTGCTCCAGGGCTTCCCCACCACCGGTCCGCGCATCCTGGTGGGCCCCGGTGAGAACGCCGGTGTGGTGGATCTGGGGGAGGGCCAGCGGCTCGCCTTCAAGATCGAAAGCCACAACCACCCCTCGGCGGTGGAGCCGTTTCAGGGGGCCGCAACGGGGGTGGGCGGCATCCTGCGCGACATCTTCACCATGGGGGCGCGCCCCATCGCCCTGCTCAATGCCCTGCGTTTTGGTCCCCTGGAGGACGAACGCAACGTGGGCCTGATGGAGGGGGTGGTGGCCGGCATCGCCCACTACGGCAATTGCGTTGGCGTGCCCACCGTGGGTGGTGAGGTGGCCTTTGACCCGAGCTATTCCGGCAATCCCCTGGTGAATGCCATGGCCCTCGGGCTGATGGAAACCGAGGAGATCGTCTGTTCCGGCGCTGAAGGGGTGGGCTATCCCGTGGTCTATGTGGGCAGCACCACCGGCCGCGACGGCATGGGGGGCGCCAGCTTTGCCAGTGCCGAACTCACCGAGGCCTCCCTCGATGACCGCCCCGCCGTGCAGGTGGGGGATCCGTTCCTGGAGAAGGGGCTGATCGAGGCCTGCCTGGAGGCCTTCCAGACCGGTGACGTGGTGGCCGCCCAGGACATGGGGGCCGCTGGCCTCACCTGCAGCTGCTCCGAGATGGCCGCCAAGGGGGGCCTGGGCATCGAGCTGGATCTGGATCGGGTGCCCGCCCGCGAGGCCGGCATGACCCCCTACGAGTTTCTGCTCTCCGAATCCCAGGAGCGGATGTTGTTCGTGGTGAAGCCGGGCCGGGAAGAGGCCCTGATGCAGCGCTTCACCCGTTGGGGCCTGCAGGCGGCGGTGGTGGGCCGGGTGCTGCAGGAGAACGTGGTGCGCGTGCTCCAGCACGGCCAGGTGGCGGCCGAGGTGCCCGCCAGCGCCCTGGCGGATGACACCCCCATCAACCGCCACACGTTGATCAGCGAGCCCCCCGCCGAGATCCAGGCCCATTGGCGCTGGAGCGAAGACCAGCTCCCCGCCCAGCCCGCCTTCAGCTGGAACGAGGCGCTGCTGGCCCTGCTGGATGACCCCACCATCGCCTCCAAGCGCTGGGTGTACCGCCAGTACGACCACCAGGTGCAGGCCAACACGGTGCTGCCCCCCGGGGGTGGCGATGCTGCGGTGGTGCGACTGCGGCCCCAGGCCAGCACCGACGCCGTGAGCCGCGGTGTGGCGGCGGTGGTGGATTGCCCCAACCGTTGGGTGGCCCTGGATCCGGAGCGCGGCGGCATGGCGGCGGTGGCCGAGGCCGCCCGCAACCTCAGCTGCGTGGGGGCCGAACCCCTGGCCGTCACCGACAACCTCAATTTCCCCTCCCCGGAAACCCCCACGGGCTATTGGCAGTTGGCCCAGGCCTGCCGTGGCCTCTCCACCGCCTGCTCGGCCCTGGAAACGCCGGTCACCGGCGGCAACGTGTCTCTGTACAACGAAACCCGCCTGCCCGATGGCCGCATGCAGCCGATCCACCCCACCCCCGTGGTGGGCATGGTGGGCCTGGTGCACGATCTGGCCCATGTGCGTGGTCAGGCCTGGCGGGAGCCGGGCGATGTGATCTGGCTGCTGGGGGTTCCGCTCGAGACCACCACC
>BJHC01000312.1 GCA_014191535.1 Cyanobium sp.
TCGGCCCGGAACCCCTGCCGCGGCGCCTGACGGCGGGGGCGGCGGCCCGGCTGACCTGGCCCCTGCATCGCCTGGCCTCGGCGCTGCTGTGGCCCAAGGTGCGCCAGCAGTTGATCGGCGGCCGCCTGCGCACCGCCATCAGCGGCGGGGGCGCCCTGGCGATGCATGTGGATGGGTTCTTCGAGGCCATCGGCATCGAGCTGCTGGTGGGCTATGGCCTCACCGAAACCAGCCCCGTGCTCAGCTGCCGCCGCCGCTGGAACAACCGCCGCGGCAGCTCTGGCCAGCCCCTGCCCGGCACGGCGATCCGGATCGTGGATGCGGAGAACGGTGCCCCCCTGGCGGTGGGGCAGCGCGGCCGGGTGCTGGCCCGTGGCCCCCAGGTGATGGGGGGCTACCTCGGCAAGCCGGAGGCCACCGCCAAGGTGCTCGACGCCGAGGGCTGGTTTGACACCGGCGATCTGGGGCAACTGCTGGCCGACGGCACCCTGGTGCTCACGGGCCGCGCCAAGGACACGATCGTGCTCAGCAGCGGCGAGAACATCGAACCCGGTCCGCTGGAGGAGTGCCTGGTGGCCTGCAGCCTGGTGGAGCAGGTGATGCTGGTGGGGCAGGACCGCAAGGCCCTCGGGGCCCTGGTGGTGCCGAAGCCCGAAGCGTTGGCCGCCTACGCCCAGGAGCAGGGGCTCGAGCCCGGTGATGCCGCCCTGCTCAAGGCCCTCACCGGACGCCTCAACCGCCGCCTGCAGGCCCGCCCCGGTGCCAGGCCGGACGAACGTCTGGCGGGGGTGGCCCTGGTGGAGCCCTTCACCCTGGAGAACGGCCTGCTCACCCAGACCCTCAAGCAGAAACGCGATCGCATCGCCGAGCGGGATGCGGCTGCGATCACCGCCATCTACGGCCGCTGAGGGCCGTGGCTCAGCTCCTGGCCCGGCCGGGAACCCGCCCCCACCGCTGCGTTGCCGTGGGCGGGCCCGCCTGAGAGGCTGTGGGCCTTCGACCCCATCCCATGGCCGACGGCAGCCTCTCGATCAAGCGTTCGATCACGGTGCGGGCCGTGGTGACCCCCCGTTGGAAGGAGGACGCCGAGCGCGAGATCAGCAACGCCATCGCTGGCAGCGATGCCCAGCTGGCCCAGCTGGAGCAGGAGGGTCAGCAGCTGGTGGACGCAATTCGCAGCCAAAGCGCCAATCCCCTCGATCCGCGGGTGCAGGACCAGGTGGCCTCCGTGCAGGAGCAGGTGGCGGCGAAGCGTGCCGAGCTGGAGGAGCAGAAGCGCCAGCTGCTGGAGCAGCAGGTGCAGGTGCGCGATCTGGAGATGGAGCAGGTCGTCGAGCAGGGCCAGCTGGAGAGCTTCTGCGATGTGCGCGTCGGCGACAACCTGGTGGAGAAGTTGTCCGTGGCCGTGGTGGTGCGGGATGGGGTGATCGAGGCCATCGAAGGGGTGCTCTGACCCCAGGCCCAGGGCCGCGAGCCACGTAAAATCCGCCCCAATTGCGCGGCAGACCTCCGTTGGCCACCCACGAAATCTTTATGCCCGCCCTCTCCTCCACCATGACGGAGGGGAAGATCGTGGAGTGGCTCAAGAAGCCCGGCGACAAGGTGGAGCGGGGTGAGTCGGTGCTCGTGGTCGAGTCCGACAAGGCCGACATGGACGTGGAGTCGTTCAACGAGGGCTACCTGGCGGCGGTGCTGATGCCGGCCGGTGGCACGGCCCCCGTGGGCGAAACCATCGGCCTGATCGTGGAAACCGAGGCCGAGATCGCCGAAGCCCAGGCCAAGGCCCCTGCCGCACCGGCAGCAGCCGCTGCCCCCTCGGCCCCCGCAGCAGCAGCGGCTCCTGCCGCGGCCGTCGCAGCAGCACCAGCCCCCGTGGCGGCCCCTGCCGCACCGGCTCCCGTGGCCTCCACCCCGGCCCCGGTGAGCAACGGCCGTGTGGTGGCCAGTCCCCGCGCCAAAAAACTGGCCAGCCAGCACGGCGTGGCGCTTGAGACCCTCCGGGGCAGCGGCCCCCACGGCCGCATCCAGGCGGAGGACGTGGAGCGGGCCCTCGGCCTCACCGCGGCGGTGCCGCGGGTGGCGGAGGGCGCGGGCCCGGCCGCCGTGGCTGCGGGTGCCGGTGGCGCTGCGGCTGCACCCGCCCCCGCCGGTGAGGCCTTCGGGCGCCCCGGCGACAGCGTGAGCTTCAACACGCTCCAGAACGCGGTCAACCGCAACATGGTGGCCAGCCTGGAGGTGCCCTGCTTCCGGGTGGGCTACACGATCACCACCACCAAGCTCGACGCCTTCTACAAGC
>BJHC01000313.1 GCA_014191535.1 Cyanobium sp.
GTGGTCTACGGCCTGAGCGACAGCGCCAAAGCCTTCACGATCATCCTGTTCACCGACATCTTCGTGGGCTTCCACAGCCCTGAGGGCTGGACCGTGCTGCTGGATGGCATTGCCCACCACCTGGGCCTGCCAGCGGAGGAGAACTTCATCATGTTGTTCATCGCCACCTTCCCGGTGGTGCTGGCCACGATCTTCAAGTACTGGATCTTCCGTTACCTCAACCGCGTCTCCCCATCCGCCGTGGCGACCCTGCGCAACATGAACGGTGGAGGCTGAGCGCAGCGGAGACACCCATCGCCTGGTGCTCGTGAGTGGCCCCAGCCGTGGTGGCAAAAGCCGCTGGGCCGAACACCTGGCCAGCCAGTCAGAACGTCCCGTGCTTTACCTGGCAACCGGGGCGCTCCCTGATCGGACCGTGGACCCGGACTGGTGGGAGCGGGTCGACGCCCATCGCCGCCGGCGACCGGGGCTCTGGCAGTGCCTGGAGACCGGGCCAGATCTCGCCGCCGCCCTGGAGGAGCGCCTGCATCCAGACCATGGCCAGCACCATCACCTGCAGCTGATCGACTCCCTAGGCAGCTGGCTGGCCTGGCACCTTGAGGACGACGACGGCGCCTGGCAGCGGCGCTGCGACCAACTGGTGGCACTGCTGCAACGGCCTGGCCCACCGGTGCTGCTGGTGGTGGAGGAAACCGGCTGGGGTGTGGTGCCATCCACAGCCGTCGGGGGGCTGTTCCGCGATCGCCTCGGCGCCCTGCAGCAGCGGTTGATGCCCCACTGCAACGCCGCCTGGCTGGTGGTGTCGGGTCGGGCCCTGGATTTACTCCGGTTGGGGCATGCGGTTCCCGAGGCCTGAGATGCCCCGCCTGGTGTTGTTCCAACCGGAGATCCCGCCAAACACCGGCAATGTGGCCCGCACCTGCGCCGCCACCTGCACGGAACTCCACCTGGTGGAACCGTTGGGGTTTGAGATCAGCGACCGCACCCTGCGACGGGCCGGGCTGGATTACTGGCCATGGGTTCGCCTGCACCGCCATGCGGACTGGGGGGCCTTCCGGGAGGAGCAACAGCGCCGTGGGGGACGCCTGTTGGCCCTGAGCCGCCATGCCAGCCAGCCCTATACGCAGATCGCTTACCAGCCGGAGGACTGGTTGCTGTTTGGCCGTGAGACTTCAGGGCTGCCCCCCAGCGTGCTGGCGGAGGCCGACGCCACCCTCACCATCCCGATGGCGGGCGGTCTTGACCAGGGGGGCGGGGTGCGCAGCCTCAACCTGGCAACGGCCGCGGGGGTGGTGCTGTTCGAGGCCCTGCGGCAGCTCCAGGCCCCGTAACACGGGATTTTTTCCTTTGGTCAACCAAAAGAGTGACCACGGCGACTTGCAGGCCACTGTTCAAGCCGTTACTCTCGTGGCGACTCGGGGATGTTGGCTTCTCCACCGGGTTTTGACCTCTGGCCAAATTGCATGAAGCCTTATCAATTTGGTCTGACCACCCTCGCCAGTACAGCGGCCCTGGCGGTCGCCGGCTCTGTGGTCGTTCCTTCCCTGGCTGATTCCCGTTCCGCTGCGCTGCCTTCGGATCCGTGGATGCGTTCGGGAACCAGCCAGACCAGTGGATCCGATTGGGTGGCCGCCCTGCCCGCAGCCGGGGATCGCCTCTGGGTGAAGGTGCGTCAAACCATCAGCCTTGAAGCCCTGGCATCCCAGCTCGCCCAGGACGAAAGCAAGCTGGCCCGCCTCAATGAGGTGGACGAAGATCACCAGTTCAGCAGCGGCGACTGGTTGGTGCTGCCCACGCAGTCGATCCGGCAGGCCAAGCAGCTGGCCGGCATCGACACCAGCGAGCTGCGTCGCACGCCCCCCCTGGCGGCACCACCGGAGCCCCAAGAACCGGCCCGGGTTCGCTTCGGCGACAGCCTGATCAAGATTGCCCAGCGCTACAACCTCAGCATCAGCGAGCTGCTCCAGCTCAATCCCGGGCTCAAGGCAGCCCGCCTGGTGGTGGGAACCCAGATCCGCCTGGCCCAGTCCTCCCCCGGACGCAGCCGCATGCTGCTGGGCCTGAAGCCCATGGGATCCGGCGGCCTCAGCTGGCCCGACAGCCCCGATTTCGGCCTGGGGGAGGGCTCCGGCCAACCCTTCGCCGACACGGGCTGGATCTGGCCGACCCAGGGGGTGTTTTCCTCCGGTTACGGCTGGCGTTGGGGTCGCATGCACAAGGGCATCGACATCGCCAACAACGTGGGCACCCCGATCCTGGCGGCCCGCTCGGGTCTGGTGGAATCCGCCGGCT
>BJHC01000314.1 GCA_014191535.1 Cyanobium sp.
GCGCCCTGGCCGCGGCCACCCAGATCCCCGCCGCCAAGGCCAGAGCCGCCGCGAGCGGAGCCTGCACCTCAGGAATGGTGCCCTCCGCCACGAAGTCGCGTGTTGCCCCTCTGATCCGTGGCAAACAGCCAGGCACGCTGCTGTCGCAGGAGGAGATCGCGGCCTCGGTGAGCGGGGCCCGCGCCTGGAAGGTGCGCTACATCTCCGCCGACGTCAACGGCGTGCTGCATGAGGTGAGCGGCCTGGTGATCGCCCCCAAGGCGGCCGGCAAAAACCGCAAGCTGCTCACCTGGTGCCACGGCACCACGGGCCTGGGGGATGCGGCCTGCCCCTCAGCCCAGCCGGGCCCGGCGAGGGATCTGATCACCTACTTCGACGCAACGTCGACCCAGCAGATCGACTACGGCGTGCCCGGGCTGCAGGGCTGGATCAACGATGGCTACGTGGTGTGCGCCACCGACTACCAGGGCCTGGGGAGCCCGGGGCAGCACCAGTACGTGGTGAACCGCACCCAGGCCCGTGAAGCGGTGAATCTGGCCCGAGCCGCCAGGCTCATGGATGTGGGGGCCGGCACCAAGCTGGGTTGCGCCGGATGGTCGCAGGGTGGAGGTGCCGCCGCTGCGGTGGCCGAGCTCGATGCAGCCGACTATGGCGAGCTCAAGCTGGTGGGCACCGTGCCCATGTCGCCGGGCGTGGCGAGCATCGCCTACGGCATGCCGCAGGGATTAACCGCTGCACTCAGCAATCCCTCCATGGCGCCGGACGGGCATCTGCTGATGGTGCTGGCTGGCTTCCAGATCGCCAACCCCAACGCGCTGAAGCTCTCCGATTACTTCACGCCGCTGGGGATCGAGATCATCGAAACCTCGTGGAACATCCAGCCGGTGCACCACTTCAGTGACACCGTGGCGAGGCAATTCCGGCTGAAAGGAGCGATCCTGCAGCGCAATCCACAAAACCTGGATCGCTGGCAAGCCGCGGTCACAGCCGGCTCGGCAGCCACACGCCAACCGGTGGCCCCCGTGCTGCTGTGCGTGGATCTGTTCGATGGCGGCACCGTGGTGCCCGTGGCCTGGCAAACCGCCTATGCCGATCGGGTGACGCAACTGGGCGGCACGGTCACCACCAAGACCTACCCCAACGACGACCACTTCTCGCTGCCCAACAGCTGTGCCCCCGACGCACGGGCTTGGCTCAACGGCCTGTTTTGAGGCAGGCCTGACGCACACCACCCCAACCCCATGGCCATGCCCGCGGCGTTCAGCGCCCTGATCGCAGCCACCCTGTTCGCGGCGATGCTGGCCCTCGGGCTGAGCCTGCGCCTGGAGGCGTTGCTGGCGTGGGGCCGCCGGCCGGGGCTGCCCCTGCGGGTGTTGCTGGGCTCCTGTGTGCTGGTGCCCTTGGCCGGATTGCTGCTGTTGCAGTCGCCGTTGAGCCACGTGCTCTCGCCACCGATGCGTGTGGGCATCGCCTTGATGGCCATCTGCCCGAGCGCCCCCCTCACCCTGCGCCGGGTGCGCAACGCGGGTGCCGACCATCAGCTGGCGGCCCTGATCCAGGTGGGGGCAGCCTGCGTCGCGATCGTGTCGGTGCCCCTGATGGAGCTGTTGTTTCGCAGCCGGTTTGGGGTGGAAGCCTGGATCACCCAGCCCGACTCCATCGCCCTGCAGGTGGGCCGCATGCAGGTGCTGCCGCTGCTCCTGGGGTTGGGGCTGCGGCATTGGCGGCCCAGGCTGGCCGATCACCTGGAGCGGCCCCTCGATGCGATCGCCAACGGCCTGTTGGTGGCGATGCTCAGCGCGCTGCTGCTCAAGGTGGCCCCACTGCTGCTGGAGTTCCTGCCGGCCAACGGGCCGGGGCTGCTCGCCATCGCCCTGATGGTGGCCCTGGCGATGCTGCTGGGTTTGGTGCTCTCGGGCGATCAGCCGGAGCACCGGAGCACGGTGATGCTGCTCACGGCCCTGCGCAATCCAGGCCTGGCGTTGCTGTTGGCCAACCACGCCGGCGAACCGATCCATGGGGTCAACCTGGCGATCCTGCTCTACGCCCTGTTGACCGCCCTGATCAGCCTGGCGGCAGTGCGGCGTTGATCAGCCAAAACCCGGTGGCGTTCTCAATCACCGCCGCCATACTGAGCGCGACTCAGCCCAGGCCTGCGCCATGGCTCACCGCGCTGCGCTGCCGGCGCTGCTTGTGCTTGTGGGGAGCCTGGGCGGAGGCTGCCAGCTGCTGCCCAGCAACGCACCGACGGCCGAAGCACCGCTACCCCGCCGGGTGTCGGCCCTTG
>BJHC01000315.1 GCA_014191535.1 Cyanobium sp.
GCGTTGTAGATGCCGGCGCAGCCGCAGGCCGATTCCTTGGCATGGCGTTCGTGGGGGGCCGAATCGGTGCCAAGGAAAAACTTGGGAGTACCAGCGGTGGCTGCCCGCCGCAGGACCTGGCGATGCAGCTCCCGCTTGGCCACCGGCAGGCAGTAGAAATCGGGCCGCAGGCCCCCCTGGAACAGGGCGTTGCGGTTGATGTGCAGGTGGTGGGGGGTGATGGTGGCCGCCAGGTTCGGCGGACCCTCCGCCACAAACTGCGCCGCCTCGGCGGTGGTGATGTGCTCGAGCACCACCCTCAGGCCCGGATGGCGCTGCAGCAGCGGTTGCAGGTGCCGCTCGATGAACACCGCTTCGCGATCAAAGATGTCCACCGCCGGATCGGTGACTTCGCCATGGATCAGCAGCGGCATGCCGATGCGCTCCATGCGCTCCAGCACCGCCGGGATGTGGGCCAGGTCGCGCACGCCCGCATCGGAATTGGTGGTGGCGCCGGCGGGGTAGAGCTTGGCGGCGGTGAAGATCCCTTCGCCGTGACCCCGCTCCAGCTCATCGGGGTCGATGCTCTCAGTGAGATAGGCCGTCATCAATGGCGTGAAGCCGTCGGCAGCCGCGGCGCCGGATCGCTCCCGCAGGGCCGTGAGGATCCGCTGGCGGTAGGCGGCCGCCATGGCGGCGGTGGTGATCGGTGGCCGCAGGTTGGGCATCACGATCGCCCGGGCAAATTGGCGGGCCGTGTGGGTCACCACGGCCTGCAGCAGCGCACCGTCGCGCAGGTGCACATGCCAGTCGTCCGGACGGCGCAGGCTGAGCTGGTCGCTCGGGGTGTGGCTGCTGCCCTGCGGCCGGACGCGGGCGTTCTCCGCTGCCGATTCAGGGCTGGCCATGCAGGCGCACATGCTGGCCTTCAACCTAGGCGCCAAGGCGAAGTTGCTGGCAAACTGCGCCGAACCCTGGATCACTCCCATGGCCTGGCTGCGCAAGCTGGCGGCGGCGCTTCCCGTGCTCACGGCCCTCACCCTGGTGGGTTGCGCCAGCGATGAGGGCGGCATCCAGAGCCAGAAACTCGCCGCCATCAATGGCCGCGGCAAGGTGATCTGCGGTGTGGATGGCAAGTTGCCGGGCTTCAGCTTCGTGAACCCCGATGGCAGCTACAGCGGCCTGGATGTGGACATCTGCAAGGCCACGGCGGCGGCGGTGTTGGGGGACCCCAGCCAGGTGGATTTCCGCGACCTCAATTCCACCGAGCGTTTCGCGGCCCTGGCCAGCGGTGAGATCGATCTGCTCTCCCGCAACACCACCGCCACCGTGAGCCGCGATGCCCCCGGCGGCAACGCCCTCAGCTTTGCCCCCACGGTTTTTTATGACGGCCAGGGGATCATGACCCCCAAGGCCAGCGGCATCACCAGCCTCAAAGCCCTGGCGGGTCAAACGATCTGCGTGGAGAGCGGCACCACCACCGAGCTCAACCTGGCGGACCGCATGCGGGAGATCAAGGCCCCGTACACCCCCCTGCGCTTCCAGACCGGCGACCAGACCTACGCCGCCTACCTGCAGGGCCGCTGCGTGGCGGTGACCAGCGACCGCTCCCAGTTGGCGGGCAAGCGCACCAGCTTCCCCGATCCCGCCGCCCACACCCTGCTGCCGGAGGTGTTGAGCAAGGAGCCGCTCAGCCCCGCCACGGTGAACGCCGACCCCGCCTGGGCCGATGCGGTGCGCTGGATCATCTTCGGCCTGATGCAGGCGGAGGAGCTCGGCATCACCCAGGCCAACGTTGACGCCAAGGTGGCCGAAGCCAAGGCCAACACCAACCTCGCCGACCTGCGCCGCTTCCTCGGCGTGGAGGGCGACTTCGGCAAACAGCTTGGGTTGCCCGCCAACTTTGTGGTGCTGGCCCTCAAGGCGGTGGGCAACTACGGCGAGATCTTCGAGCGCAACGTGGGCACGGGCTCGCTGCTGAAGCTGGAGCGTGGCCTCAACCGCCAGTGGAGCCAGGGCGGCCTGATCTATTCACCACCCTTCCGTTGATGGGTGCTGCCGGTACCCCCTCTGCGGTGACGCCCTGGTGGCGTGACCGCCGTTGGATCCCCTGGATCGTGCAGGGGGCCGTGGCCCTGGCGGTGCTGGTGGTGGTGGCGTTCCTGCTGGGCAACCTGGTGCGCAACCTCACCGCCGCCGGGCTCCTGCTGAGCTGGCGTTGGCTGGGGAACCCCGCCGGTTTCGACATCTCCGAAACGGTGCTGCCCTACGACGCCAGCCTCCCCTACTGGC
>BJHC01000316.1 GCA_014191535.1 Cyanobium sp.
CAATGGCGACCGGCCGGTGCCATGCCATTGACGCTGAGGCTCAACGCCAGACCGGCCCCATCGCGCCCCTCCAGGCTGTGTCCCCCCAGCAGGGAGGCCCCCAGGGGGTCCAGCACCGAGCGCACCCCCGCCAGGCTTTGCAGCAGCCACTCCTCCTGGATCGAGGCCGCCGCCTCCGGCACCGTGACCACCGCCTGCAGGCTGTGCAAGGCGGCACCGCTGGCCCAGAGGTCGCTGCAGGCATGCAGGGTGGTGAGCCGCCCGTTTAACCAGGGATCCGCCACCAGGGCCGGGAACCCATCCACGCTCTGCAGCAGCACGGAGCCGTCCGTGCGCGTCAACACGGCGGCGGCATCCTGCGGCGATGGCGCCATGGCCCCGGGCCCCTGCAGGCGCTGCAGGGCAGCCACCAGGGGCTGGGCCGAGAGCTTGGCGGCACAACCGCGGCAGGCCATCGGCTCGGCCCGCGCGGCGTCATCGGCATCGATCAGGGCGGCAAAGCCCGCCATGAAACGCCGATCGATGTGGTGCTTCCAGCGCCAGATCCAGCGGCTGGGCCCCAGGCTGAAGCGTCCATAAAACGCCAGCGCCCGCGGCCGAGCATCGGCGCCGCTGCCCCCATCCCCCAGCAGCTGCAAGGCCAGGGCCTGGGGGCGCCAGCGCCGCAGGGGGCGCCCCTCCAGGCTGCGCCGCAGGTTCTCCGCGAGTACCGGTGCGGCCCGCACCGCCCACACCCCCGAAGGGGGGCGAGGGTCACCGGCGATCACGGCGCAATCGCCGCAGGCCAACAGCTGGGGATGGCCCTGCACCTGCAGGGTTGGCTCACACCGCAACCGGCCACTGGCCGCCTCCACCGGCAGGCCGCTGGCCGCCAGCCAGGGTGGGGCGACACTGCCGGTGCAGGCCAGTTCAGCAGCGGCCCCGGGCGCCGCGCTGCGCTCCACGGCAATGCCCCGCTGGGCCAGCAGCCGTTCCACCCGGCGATGGGCCGAGGCCGATCCCAGGTGCAGCCCATTGCCCCGCAGCAGCAACCGGGGGCGCAGGCCCCGGGCCCGCAGCGCCAAGGCCAGTTCCACGGCGGCGGCACCGCCGCCGCGAATCGCCAGGTCTGGCTCGGTCTCCACGGTGGTGAGGCGCTGCCGCAGCCAGGCCAGAAAGGGCTCCAGGGGCTTCACCCTCTGCGGCGCCGGGCCTGCCGCCTCCGCCCAGCGGGTCTGGGCCCCCACATCCAGGCTCAGCCGATCGAAACGCAGCGGTGGGCGCCCCCGCAGCTGCAGCAGCGCCAACTCCGGATCCACCCCGGTGATCTCCGCCTGCACGAAGGTGACGCCGGCGCGGCGACACAGCTCCCGCAGATCAATGGCACAGGCCGGGGCGTCGTACAGGCCCGCCACCAGGCCCGGCACCATGCCGGAATACAGCGCCGTGCTGGTGCGGTTCACCAGCACCACCGCCGTGCGGGCTGGCCGCAACCGCGGCCGCATGATCCAGCGCTTCAGCAGCAGGGCGTGGCTGTGGCCTCCGCCGGCCAGCACCAACAACTGCTGCTCGGGCCGCTGGCGGCCGCGAGGCGATGACGGGCCGGAGCCGGGCCTCAATCGACGTTCAGCTGGCCGTCGTCGTCCCAGCTCAGCAGGGAGGCCAGGCCGTCACGGCCGTGGGTCGAGCCCACCCGGGCCACACGGCTGGGGCCGTTCACCAGGGGGATCAATCGCCCCAGCTGCTCGGTGATCCGCTCGGAGGCGGAGTCGTCAGCGGGGTGGCCGCCGGGTGCGCCCTGGGGGGCGGGGAGGGGGTCAACCATGGCCATGGGGGGTGGCTTGGGCGTGGGGCCCCGTGTGCTCCAAGCAGTGTAGGAAGCACCCGATCAGGGCACCAGCGGCTCCTCTGGGCGCGTCTCGATGCGCAGGGCCCAGGTGCAGACCGCCCCCAGCACGGAGGTGGCCGCCAGCAGCGGCAACAGCGGCCCAGGCCCCCAACGGCTCAACAGCCAGGGGATCGCCAGGGCCGCCGCGATCGCCCCCACCTTGCCCACCGCCGCCGCCAGGCCGGCGCCGCGCCCCCGCAGGGCCGTGGGGAACAGCTCCCCCGCCAGCAGGTAGGTCTGGGCGTTGGGGCCCAGGTTGGTCATGAACTGCACCAGCAGCAGCCCTGCGATCAACCAGGGCAGCTGCCCATCGCCGCCGGCGAGCTGGCCCCGGGCCGCCAGCAGGAAGCCCACGGCACAGCCGAGAAATCCCAGAATCTGCACCGGGACCCGCCCCC
>BJHC01000317.1 GCA_014191535.1 Cyanobium sp.
AGGTCCTGAAGACGGCCAACGCCTTCGGGATCTTGTGCAACACACCAACTCTACTCAGCTGTTCGTCCCTGCCAACCGTGCCGGAGGGGCGGAGGCCAGACGAGACGAGACCAGGCCAGACCAGACCCTCAGCTTTGGCTGTCGTCGGCGCCAGGGGTTTCGCCGCCGCCCTCGGCTTCGGGGCGGGAGGCCTTGATCAACAGCCGGGAGCCGATGACCAGAAAGCCCACGGAGGCGGCCAACTGCAGCACATCCGGCCCGATCACGGAGGAGAGGGATCCCCCGGCGGCGGCCCCCAGCAGGCTGGCCAGCACCAGGGCCAGGGAGCTGCCGGCGAACACGGCTCCACTGCGGCTGGAGGTGCCGCTGATGGTCACGATGGCCAGTTGGGTCTTGTCACCCAGTTCCGCCAGGAACACCGTGGCGAAGGTGGAGGCCAGCAGGGGAAGGTCCATCGGTCAGGCCAGGGGAAACACGCTCACGGCGGCCTGGCGGCCGAGCCACAGGCCCAGACCCACCATCAAGATGCCCGCCAACCGTTCGAGCTGTTGCGGCGGCAGCACCCGCGAGAGCCAGCGGCCCAGCACCACCCCCACCAGGCTGGAGCTGATCAGGGCCAGGGAGGCCCCGAAGAACACCAGCACCGGCCGTCCTGACTCCGCGGACAGCAACAGGGCCGCCAACTGGGTTTTGTCCCCCAGCTCCGCCAGGAACACCGTGGTGAAGGTGGTCAGAAACACGGCCCCGAAGGAGCCGGCCTGGGATGGCTCGGGTGCGGGCTGTGCCCCGGCGGCGGGCTGAGGCTCGGACATCAGGCTTCTGACGGCGGCTGGCGGATGGCCTGCTCAAAACGCTTCATCACCATGCCACGACCGCCGTGTTCGCAGCGGATCTGCTGGCGGCAGCAGTCGATGGCAAAGCCATTGGCCTCCTCAGGGGGCACCGCAAACAGCTCCGCCAGGTTGTCCACCCGGCAGAAGCTGGGCCGGTCGGGGTAGATGCGGCAGCTGCTGGAGCCGGTATCGAAATGGATGCACCAGCCATCCGGTCCCACCATGGAGAGGTAGAGCTCCTGCTGCTCGGGGCTGAGGGCCTCGATCGCTTCGTGGCGTTCCCCCGGGTCGAGGCGGCAGCAGGCGCCGCAGCCGCTGATGCAGCGCCAGTGGAGGGCCTCAGCCATGGCCGGGCCTCCTGCCACTGGTGCGTCCAGGGGCCTGGGGCTGTGACAACCCGTCACAGGCGGGGCGGATGGCCTGGGGCGGCAGCGGTTGCGGACCGTAATGTGGATGTCGACTTGTGCAGCTGCTGCGCCGTTCTCCCATGGGAATCGACTTCCATCTGATCGCTAATTTCGCTGCCCTGTTCCTGATCACCGTGGCCGGTCCGGCAGTGATCTTCATCCTCTTCTACCGCCGCGGCGCCCTCTGATCAGCTGGCCGTCTGGGCCAGCCGTCAGGACCAGCCTGCGGTTCTCTCTCCATCCCATCAGCCCCCGGTTCGTCCGGCCCCAGAACGGGGCCACGGATCGGGGGCTTTGTTCAGGCCGCCAGCCCCAGGGCCGTGGCCGCATCGGCAAACAGCGCCCGCACATAGGGGTGATCCCCATGGGGGTGCTCCACCTCCAGTTGGCCCTTCCCGCAGCGGGCCCGCAGCTCCGCCCCCTCCGCATTGCGGATCACCAGCTGATCGTCCTGGCGGCTCACCCAGTAGTCGCGGTCCCGGCGGCGCAACACCAGGCTGTCGCTGCCGCTTGGCCGCAGGTCCACCAGCTCCAGCTGCAGCCGCTCCTCCCCCTGCCAGCGGTTCAGACGCAGGTGAAAGGCCACATCCAGCTGGCGGGGCAGCGTCCAGCTGCCGCTCCAGCGCCAGGCGATGGCCCGCAAGGTGCTCTCCCCCTGCTGAAGCTTGAGCTGCAGGTGCCCCCCCCGCAGCTGGCGCTGTTCCACCACGGTGCAGCGGCTGCTCCAGAACAGGGGCGTGGGATGGGCGATCCCGAAGGGCTCCAGCCGCTGCAGCTGTTGCCAGAAGCCGCGATCCAGCTCGCTGAAGGCCACCAGGGCTTCCGGTCGCACCGCCCGCAGGCTGGCGTCGCTCTGCAGCCAGGCCTGGGCCCTTTGGTTCAACCGTTCATGCAGGGCTGCTACGTGCTCGGCGCGCACGGTGAAGCCGCCGGCGGCGGGGTGGCCGCCATGGCGCTCCAGCAGATCGCTGCAGGCCTGGAGGGCCGCATCCACCGCAAACCCCTGGGGGGCCCGCACGGAGGCC
>BJHC01000318.1 GCA_014191535.1 Cyanobium sp.
CTACTGCTGTGTGCACGCCTCCTTCGCGCTGCAGGCCGAAGGGCTGGCCACGGTGATGGTGAACAGCAACCCGGAAACGGTATCCACCGACTACGACACCAGCGACCGCCTCTACTTCGAGCCGCTCACGCTCGAGGACGTGCTCAACGTGATTGAGGCGGAACACCCGGAGGGGGTGATCGTGCAGTTCGGCGGCCAGACCCCGCTGAAGCTGGCGATTCCGCTGTTGCGCTGGCTGGACAGCCCCGCGGGGCGCCGCACCGGCACGCGCATCTGGGGCACCTCACCGGAATCGATCGACACCGCCGAAGACCGGGAGCAGTTCGAGGCGATCCTGCGGCGCCTGGAGATCCGCCAGCCCCGCAACGGCCTGGCCCGCAGCGAAGCGGAGGCCCGTGCCGTGGCCGAGCGGGTGGGTTATCCGGTGGTGGTGCGCCCCAGCTATGTGCTCGGTGGCCGTGCCATGGAGGTGGTGTACGGCGAGGAGGAGCTCAACCGCTACATGGTGGAGGCGGTGAACGTGGAGCCCGACCACCCGGTGCTGATCGATCAGTACCTGGAGAACGCCACCGAGGTGGATGTGGATGCCCTCTGTGACGCCACGGGCAACGTGGTGATCGGCGGCCTGATGGAGCACATCGAGCCGGCCGGTGTGCACTCGGGCGATTCCGCCTGCGCCCTGCCGTCGGTGAGCCTCGAGCAGCAGGCCCTGGCCACCATCCGCGAGTGGAGCAAGGCCCTGGCCTTGGCCCTGCAGGTGAATGGCCTGATCAACCTGCAGTTCGCCATCAAGGATGGCGACGTCTACATCATTGAGGCCAACCCCCGCGCCTCGCGCACGGTGCCGTTTGTGGCCAAGGCCACCGGCGTGCCCCTGGCCAAGGTGGCCAGCCAGATCATGGCGGGCCGCAGCCTGGTGGAGCTGGGTCTCACCAGCGAACCGCAGCCGCCCCTGCAGGCGGTGAAGGAGGCGGTGCTGCCGTTTAAGCGTTTCCCAGGTGCCGATTCGATCCTCGGGCCGGAGATGCGCAGCACCGGTGAGGTGATGGGCACCGCCGCCAGTTTCGGGTTG
This sequence comes from Cyanobium sp., assembly GCA_014191535.1. GTDB lineage: Bacteria > Cyanobacteriota > Cyanobacteriia > PCC-6307 > Cyanobiaceae > Vulcanococcus. The sequence goes on from BJHC01000318.1 coordinate 1,073, forward strand.
GCCTACGCCAAGGCGGAGCTGGGGGCCGGTGAGGCCCTGCCCACCAGTGGCACGGTGTTCCTCTCCACCCACGACCGCGACAAACCGGCCCTGGTGCCCGTGGCCCAGCGCCTGGTGCAGCTGGGCTTCCGCCTGGTGGCCACCGACGGCACCGCCCGCAGCCTGGCGGCCGCCGGCCTGCCGGTGGACACGATCCTCAAGGTGCACGAGGGGCGCCCCAACATTGAGGACGCGATCCGCTCCGGCGAGATCCAGCTGGTGATCAACACGCCGGTGGGGCGCCAGGCCGCCCACGACGACAAATACCTGCGCCGCGCCGCCATCGATTACGCCGTCACCACGGTGACCACCCTGCCCGGTGCCCGCGCCGCGGTGGAGGGGATCGCCGCCCTGCAGGGCCAGGAGCTGGAGGTCACCGCCCTCCAGGACATCCATCCCTAGCCTGGTCCCCCTCCCTTCGCCCGTTTCGCCGTGACCGTTGCCACCCCTGTTGCCATCGCCCCGGGCAGCGACTGCACCGCCGCCTTCCGCGCCGCCTACGAGAACCGCTACACCTGGGATCCGGGCTTCGGCGGTTACCAGGGCTGCTGCGTCTGGGAGCAGGGCGATCAGCGTGCTGAGGGCCGCTTCAGCGTGGGTGCCGACCTGAAGGCCCAGGTGGAGGGCATCGAGGACGAGGCGATCCACAAGGCCATGGCCTCCCAGCTGTGGGAGGTGGCGATCCACCGGGTGCGCCGCAGCTTTGAGCAAACCCACGGCGAGAACACCTTCACCGCCGGCACCACCGATGCGGTAGGCACTGAAGTGATCGTGGGCGGCAAGAACGCCGGCGACCGCTACCGCATCAAGGACGCTGTGGTGACGATGGTGCACCGCCACATCCACGGCACCGTGGTGACGATCTTCACCGAGAGCACCACCGACACCGGCCGCGGCTACCTGAGCCGCAGCTACACCAGCCAGTACGCCGACCCCGCCAGCGGCGAGGCCCGCGGCGGCCTCAGCCGCTTCACCGACACCTTCGTGCCCCTCAGCGATGGCGGCCCCTGGGTGCTGAGCGAGCGCGTGGTGGAAACCGACGCCTTCGGCGACACCCCCGCCGGCCGCCAGGTGTTCCGCTTCACCGACCTGCAGCCCCTGGGTTGAGCCCCGGCTTGCCCCGCCGCCGGCGGCCGCGGC
>BJHC01000319.1 GCA_014191535.1 Cyanobium sp.
GGGCAGGATCGAGCAGCACCGACGCCCCCTGCGCCAACCATTGGTTGCTACCAGCGGCGCTCACCCGCCCTGCATCACCCGGGACCACCCACAAGGGGAGGCCTGCATCCCAGGCCAACTGCGCCGATTGCAACGCACCGCTGCGCAGGGGGCACTCCACCAGCACCACGGCCTGGGCCAGGGCCACCTGCAAGCGGTTGCGCTGGGCGAAGTGCCCCGGCCGCACGGGCGTGCCAGGGGCCCATTCACTCACCAGCAGCCCGCGGTGGCCCACCTCCGCCTGCAGGGCCGTGTGATGGCGGGGATACACCCGCTCCAGCGGGGTGCCCAGCACCCCCACCGGCCGGCCGTTGGCCTCCAGGCATCCGCGGTGGGCGGCCGCATCGATGCCCTCCGCCAGGCCACTCACCACCGGCCAGCCCGCCTGCGCGAGTGCCTGTCCGAGGGCACGGGCCATGGCCTCTCCATGGCGGGAGGGGCGCCGGGTGCCCACCACCGCCACCGCCTGCCGCATCCGGAGGCTCGGCCACAACCAGCCTTGCCCTTGCCAAAACAGCTGCAGGGGCGGCCGTTCCAGCTGGTGCAATGCCTCCGGCAGGCTCGGATCCCCCAGCAGCAGGCACCGCTGCCGTTGCAGTTGCCTCCGCTGCTGGGGCTCGATGGGATTGCTGATCGGCTCTGGCCCCAGCCGCTGCCGATAGGCCTCGAGGCGCTCCTGTTCGCAGGGCTGCAATTGGGTGGATCCCGCCAGGGCATGGGCCAGTTGTGGGGCGCTGGCGCGCCAGGCCACGGCCAAGCTGCCGAACATGCCCTCCAGCCGCTGCAGGCGGCGCCAGCCGATGCCAGGGCATTCCGCCCAGATCAGCCGCCACAGCCGTGTTTCTTCACTGGGCCAGCCCTGCTGCTGTTGCTGCGCGCGAGCGCCAGAGACCCCGTGCTGAGGCCCCCTGGTGGCGATGCCCGCCGCCGCAAACGGCACCCGCAGCAGCTCCCCCATCTCCGCCGATCAGTACATCAGTACTGTAGCTGTCGGGTGGCGGTTCAGGCCGGCCCCCGTTGCAGGCGTTCCACGGCTGTCGCCAGCGTTTCCGGGAGCTGGCGGAGCAGCCGGCGTTCCTGTGGGGCGCCGCTGCAATCCACCAGCACCAGATCGACGTTGGCCTCCGCCGCCACGCGGCCATCGGGTTTCAGGAAGCGGCTGCGCCAGGGGAGTTTCACGCCACGCCGGGGGAGCACCCAGCTCTCCAGGCGGATGCACTCCCCGTGCAACAGGGCCTGGCGGTAATCAATCGTCAGGCTCACCACCGGCAGCTCCAGCCCTTGGGCGGAGAGGTCGGCATAGGCCAGCCCCGCCGCCGCCAAGGCCTCCACCCGTGCCTCCTCCAGCCAGGCCAGATAGGTGCCGTGCCACATCACCCCGGCATGGTCGGTGTGTTGCGGCAGCACCCGCCGCCGCAGGTGCCAGGGGGGGCTGGTTTGGGGCTCACGGGGGCTCTGCATTGCGGAGTGCATGGCGGAGGGTCCCGCCTTCGCGGGTTCGCCATAGGCTGCCCGAGCGCGTTGCAACGGCTGTGTTCCGCAACCTTCTGATCGCCGATTCCGGCAAGGGCCACGTGGAAGAGATGGTGCGCATGCTGCGCGACATCCCCGCCGTGCGGCAGGCCCGTCTCAACCTGCTGCACGTGGTGTCCGAGCAGGCCGGTGAGGAGTACGCCGAGCATTCCCAGCGGGCGGCTGGCATCGCGGCGGAAGCGGTGCAGCGCCTCGGCCTCAATCCGTCTGATGTGAACACCATCATCCGCCAGGGCGACACCAAGCAAACGGTGCTCAAGGTGGCTGATGAGCTCGATGCCGACCTGATCGTGATGGGCTCGCGGGGGCTGGGCCGGCTGCAGTCGATCCTCAGCAACAGCGCCAGCCAGTACGTGTTTCAGCTGTCGACGCGGCCGATGCTGCTGGTGCGCGACGACCTCTATGTGCGCCATATCAACCGTGTGATGGTGGCGGTGGATGGCACCGGCGTGGGGGATGACGCCCTGCAGCTGGCCTGTGAACTGGTGCGGGATATTCCCGGGGGCAGCCTCACCGGCATCCACATCAGCCGCCAGGACATCACCCCGTCCCGCGGCGGTAAAACCCCTGCCGATGAGGTGCTCGACAAGGCGGTGCAGCGGGCCCGCAGCCTCGGGGTGGAGCTCAAGCCGATCCATGCCACCGGCGATATCGGCCGCGGGGTGTGCCAAGCG
>BJHC01000320.1 GCA_014191535.1 Cyanobium sp.
CGTGCGGCTCTTCTCCGCAATCGCCCGCGTGATGCCCTGGCGAATCCACCAATACGCATAGGTGCTGAACTTGTAGCCGCGGGTGGGGTCGAACTTCTCCACACCCCGCACCAGGCCGATGGTGCCCTCCTGGATCAGATCCAGCAGCTCCATGTTCCGCTTGGTGTACTTCTTGGCCACGCTCACCACCAACCGCAGGTTGGCCGCCACCATCCGCTCCTTGGCCCGCTGACCACTGCGCAGCCGCTTGCGCAGTTGCTGGGGTGTGAGGCCCGCCGCTTCCGCCAGTTGCTCCTCGGACGGGGCTTCCCCACCGGCCCGCAGCCGCAGCTCCTCGCGCTGCTCCTCCAGGGCCATCAGCTCCTGCACCTGGCGGCCCAGGGTGATCTCCTGCTCATGGCTCAGCAGCGGCACCCGGCCGATGTCCCGCAGGTAGGAGCGCACCAGATCGGGTCCGCCGTTGGGCAGCGGATCGCGGTCGGAGCGCAGCACGGGCAGCGAGGGCATGGCTGGCGGGAGTTACGAAACCCGAATGTTTCGTAAACCTATCACCCTTTTTCGGGTGGGCAGAATGCCCTCAGCAGCCGGCAGCCCGCCCGGGATGGCCCACGAGCGACCGCCCCAGCCGCAGCGCCTGCAGAAGCTGATCGCCGCCGCCGGGATCTGCTCACGCCGCCGCGCCGAAGACCTGCTGCAGGCGGGCCGTGTGCAGGTGAACGGCCGCACCGCCCAGCTGGGCGACCGCGCCGATCCCAACGCCGATGAGATCCGCCTCGACGGCCAGCCCCTGCGCCCGCCGGCCCCGCCGTTGGTGCTGCTGCTCAACAAACCGGCCGGGGTGGTGAGCAGCTGCCGCGATCCCCAGGGCCGCCCCACGGTGCTCGACCTGCTGCCGCCGGAGCTGGCCCAGGGCCAGGGGCTGCACCCGGTGGGTCGCCTCGACACCGCCAGCCGCGGCGCCCTGCTGCTCAGCAACGACGGCGACCTCACCCTGCGCCTCACCCACCCCCGCTTCCAGCACAGCAAGCGCTACCGCGTTTGGGTGCAAGGCGAGCCCAGCGCCGAGAGCCTGGCCCGTTGGCGCGCGGGGGTGCCCCTGGATGGCCGCCCCAGCCTGCCGGTGGCCGTGCAGGTGCTGGGCCACCGGCGCGGCAACACCGAACTGGAACTGCAGCTGCGGGAGGGGCGCAACCGCCAGATCCGCCGCACCGCCGAGCTGCTGGGGCATCCGGTGCTGGATCTCAATCGCACCGCCATCGGTGCCATTGGTTTGGGTGCCCTGCCCGAGGGGCGCTGGCGGCGCCTGGATCGCCAAGAATGGGCCCCACAGGACCCATGGCCTTGATGCCCCGGCTCGCCAACCGAATCCCCGGGCTGGGCCGCTGGCTGCAGCGCGGCCAGGGCAGCGCCACCCCCGCCGCCAACCCCCACCAGCCGGCGGAGGATCCCCTGCTGGCCATCGGCCGGCGCCTGCGGGAGGAGCGGGAGGCCCGCGACCTCAACCTGCGCCAACTGGCCCTCGAAACCCGCATCAGCACCCCGGTGCTGGAGGCCCTGGAGCGGGGCTGGCGCGACCGCCTGCCCGAGGGCACCTACCTGCGCACGATGCTGCCGCTGCTGGAGCAGCACCTGCAGCTGCCGGCGGGAACCCTGGATGCGGCCCTCCCCCCGGACACCCGCCAGGCCCAGCAGCAACGGGGCGGCCGCAACGGCCTGCTGCGGCGGTTCACGCCGGGCTCCATCGATGTGTTCAGCACCTGGCAGGGCACCGTGATCTACGGCGGGCTGTGCCTGGGCCTGATCTACGCGCTCAACCTCCAGCAGCAACAACTGGCCGCCGCCAACCTGCTCAGCCTGCGGCCGATCCCGCCCCTGCCGGCGGCCGAGCAGGCCAAACCCGCCAGCCCGGGCACCAGCCTGCTGCAGGCCTACCCCGACCTGCGCCCCCTAGCCCTGGCCCGCCGGGGCCTGAGCCAAGCCGCCCTGCGGCAGCTGGAGCGCCAGGGTGACAGCCGCAGCCCTGGGGTGCTGCAGCTCAACCTCAGCCAGGCCAGCAGCCTCAACTTCAGCAGCGAAGCGGGCCCGCGCAGCAGCCTCAAGGGGGCCCAGGGGGAACTGGTGCTGCAGCTGCAACCGCCCCTGCAGTTGGCGATCACCCCGGCACCGAAGGCGGGCGAGGTGCTGTGGAACGGCCAACCGCTCCCGGCGCTCGACAAACAGCC
>BJHC01000321.1 GCA_014191535.1 Cyanobium sp.
TGCTCCAGCAGGGAGGCGTCCTGGGCCCGGTGGAACGGCAGCCAGAGCACCTGCCGGTTGTGGGCTTCCGCCAACTGGGACAGGGCCTCGAGCACCACGGACCAACCCTGGGGGGTCAGCAGACGGGTCGGACGCCAGCAGACCACGATCGGACCACCCCGGCCCAGCCACGGCAACGGCGGTAGGGCCCAAACCGCATCGGCGCCATGGGGAGCACCGCAACCGAGGCCCCGGGCCAGCCGAGCGGATCCGGCATCGCGCCAGGTGATGGCTGTGGCCATCGGCAGCAGCCAACGAACCAGGAGACGGCTACGGCGACGGCGCAGCGGGCCGAGGCCCTGGGCCCACAGCAACACCGGTTTGTCTTGCCAACGGGCCGCCACGATCAGGGCTGCGTAATAGAGCAGGCTGCGCAGGCTGGTGGAATCCTGCAGCAGGCTGCCGCCCCCCAGCACCAGGGCACGGCAGTGCCGCAGGGCGGCCAAGACAGCGCGCAGGCTGCGGCGTTGCACCGTGGCCACCCCGTGGCGCTGCTCCACCGCCGCCTGGTCAAAGGCGGTCACCAGGGGGGTCACTGACGCCGGCAGTTGGTGCAGCAGGGCCTCTAACAGGGCGTCATCGCCGAGGTTGTGCTCCCCGTAGTAGCCGCACAACAGAACGGACCGGGTCACCAGCGGCGATCAGCTGCAGGGCAGCTTGCCATCACCCATCGCTGCGGTGGTGGCTCAGGCGGCTGCCGCCAGACGTTGGCGGACCAGGGGAATTTCAGCGTCGATCAACGCTCGGGCGTCCGCCAGCGACTCCAAACAGCCGAGGGGCACACCGCTCGGATGGACGACGCGGTAGGCATCACGTCGGTGCTGCTCAGCCTGGAGCTGGGCAAAAAATGGGGGCGGCCGAAGCCGCCCGATCCGCCTGATGCCCTGTGGTTGGTTCAGCGGGCTGCGGCGGTATCTCCGTCGTAAGCGTGGTGAGTCGGCTCCTGCAAGGCCTGGCTGGTCTTCTTCAGAAAGGATTCCGATCAGGGGCTTCTGGCCGTCCTGCCAGCTGTCCACTGGGGGGGCGGTAGATGGGGCGTGCCTTGAGGGGGATGGTGGCCTTGGACGGCTGCTGGGGCTGGGACATGGGCGCACTCCAACGGTTCATCGGCCCCTTCAGATTCCGTGCGACCTCCGTGGGGGTCTGTAGCGCTGCTTACCAGAACCGCAGATGGCCTCAGGCGGTGGCTTGCTTCACCTTGATCTGTTCGGCGAGGGCTTCCGCTGCCCGGGCCCATTCCCGTTCCTGCTCGATCCGACCGGTGATATCCCGTTGAACGCTGACCCAATGGGTATGCCAGCCGTGGCGATCAGCCAGGGGAGCCACCTTCAGCTCGATCCAACAGGAGCTGCGGTCGCGCCGGTAATTCAACACCTGCATCTGGGCGGGTTGCCATTGCTCGAGGGCCTCCCGCAGCGCATGGGTTGCTTCGCGGGATGTCTCCGGCCCCTGGAACATGCGTGGGCTTCTCCCCAACACTTCATGCAGTCCGTAGCCGGTCTGCTCCAACAGGGCCCGGTTGGCAAACACGATGATCGGCCCGGGACGATCCAACGGCTCGGCCAATGTGACCAGGACCCCATCCTGTGCGGTATCCAGCACCGCTTCCAACAGCCCCCGGTAGGTCATCTCCTCACTGACACCCTCCTCATCGGGCTGCAACACCTGGGAGCGACGTCGCAGCACGCCGACGCCGAAGCCCGAATCGGTGGGAAACAACCGGATGCGGGTGGCCAGTTCGATGCCGGTGGGATGGGGGAGCGCCACCACGTGCTCCCGCGGCCCTTCCGCCAAGCGGCGGTACTCCTGCACGATTAACTCTGCTAGTTGCGGCCAGGCCTGATCCAGCTCCATGCCAAGCCACTGTTGAGCCTGATGGCCAATGCGCTGTTGGGCAATGCGATCCACATGCACGATGCGCCGCTCAGCGCCGCAGAGCAGCAGTCCATCACCGGGCTCCAGCAGGAAATACGGTTCCAGCTCGATCCCCGCGGCAGGCTGAAAAACTACGGGCGGCACACCAGGCTCCGTGAGCCAACCGCCAGCGCAGTCGCAGGCTGTTACGCACGGGGCAGGAGGGCCCCTGCCGGGGGTAGACGTAGGGCTGAGCGACCTAGCGCAGCGCCGGCGAGACATCCGCCAGCGGCAGCTCTGCACTGCCC
>BJHC01000322.1 GCA_014191535.1 Cyanobium sp.
AGGACAACCGCGATAACCGCCAGAAGGGGCAGGAGAAGGATTGGCAGATGATGCTGCGGCTGCGCAGCCCCGGCGGCCGCATTCCCGCATCGCTGTACCTAGCCATCGATGAGCTGGCCGACCGTCTCGGCAATGGCACGATGCGGGCCACCACCCGCCAGGCGTTCCAGCTGCACGGCGTGCGCAAGCACCACCTCAAGGAGGTGATCGGCACGATCGTGCGATCCATGGGCTCCACCCTGGCCGCCTGTGGGGACATCAACCGCAACGTGATGTGCCCGGCGGCCCCGTACGACAAAGGGGCCTACCCGGCGGCCCGCCAGCTGGCCAACGACATCGCCGACACCCTGGCCCCCCAGGCGGCCGAGGGGGCCTATCTGGATCTGTGGGTGGATGGGGAGCTGAGCTACCGCATCAAACCGAGCCGAGCCGTGAAGCAGGTGCGTGAGCGGCAGCAGGAGGGGGGCGTGTTCAGTGGCGATGCCAGCGAACCCCTCTACGGAGGCACCTATCTGCCCCGCAAGTTCAAATGCGCTGTCACCGTGCCCGGTGACAACTCGGTGGATCTGCTCACCCAGGACATCGGGCTGGTGGCCTTCGCCGATGCCAGCGGAGCCCTCAAGGGGTGCAACGTCTACGTGGGGGGCGGCATGGGCCGCACCCACAACAAGGAGGAGACCTTCGCCCGCACCGCCGATCCGCTGGGTTACGTCGACGCCGAGCACGTGCTGGATCTGGTGCAGGCGATCCTGGCCCTCCAACGCGACTACGGCGACCGCCAGACCCGGCGCCATGCGCGCATGAAGTACCTGATCCACGACCAGGGCATCGCCTGGTTCAAGCAGGAGCTCAAGGCCAACTACTTCCACCATCCGATCAAGGGCCTGCGGCTGGAGCCCAAGGCCAAGCTGGAGGACTACCTCGGCTGGCACCGCCAGAGCGCCGGCCTCTGGTTCGTGGGCATCCCGTTGCTGTGCGGCCGCCTCTCCGGGGCCCTGAAGCAGGGCCTGCGGGAGCTGGTGCAGACCTACCAACTGGAGGTGCGCCTCACCCCCAACCAGGATCTGCTGCTGTGCAACATCGGCACCGCCCAGCGCTCCACCCTGCGGGACGCCCTGGCCGACCTGGGGATCACCACGCCGGAAGAACCCTCCCTGCTGGCGCGCCACGCCATCGCCTGCCCGGCCCTACCCCTGTGCGGCCTGGCCGTCACCGAGGCCGAACGGATCCTGCCGGATGTGCTCGACCGGCTCGATGCCCAGTTGCGGCGCCTGGAGATCGGCAAGTCGATCCTGGTGCGCATGACCGGCTGCCCCAACGGCTGCGCCCGCCCCTACATGGCGGAGCTGGGGCTGGTGGGTGACGGCGTAAATCAGTACCAGCTGTGGCTGGGGGGCACCCCCAACCTGCAGCGGCTGGCGGAGCCGTACCTCGAGCGCATGCCGCTGGAGCGGTTGGAAACCACCCTCGAACCGCTGCTGCTGGGTTGGAAAGCCGCCGGCGGACGCCGCAGCTTCGGCGACTACGTCCACAAACTGGGCCGCGACAGCGTCACGACGCTGCTCGCATCCGCGACCTGAACCACCGAACTCAGTCCCCCTGCCAACGGCCGTAGATGGCGAGGGGCTGCTGCTGCTGCCAGGCCCAGAGCTGATCGCCATGGCTGAAGTGCCACCACTCGTTGGGGTGCTGGGCAAACCCCGCCTGAAGCATTGCTGAGCGCAGGGCCTCGCGGTGCCGGTGCCAGGCCAGGGCCTGATCCCGTGCCGTGCCGGGGGGCAGAGCTTGGGCCTGCAGCAACCAGTGATCCGGTTCGGAGACGGCACCGATGGCATCGATCTCGGAGCCCATGGCCACCGGCTGACCCTCGCCATCGATCAGGGTGAGGTCCACCGCAGCCCCGGTGCTGTGGGGAGGGGGTGTGCGTGGATCGGCGCTGGGGGGCGCCCAGAACCGGCCCACCTCCGCCACCACCGCTTCCAAGGCCGGGCCGGGCTGGCTGGGATCAAGGCCCAGCCGCTCGCACTCAACGCCAATGGCGTGCTGCACCATGTAGGCCTGCACCGCCAGGGGGCGCCAGGCATCGAACACCGCCAGCCGCAGCTGGGGGTGGTGCTGCTGCAGGTGCTGCTGGGCCGCCAGCAACCGTTCGATCACGCCGCGGCGCAGGCGAAACGGCGAGGCCTGCTCGCCA
>BJHC01000323.1 GCA_014191535.1 Cyanobium sp.
GGGGAGTTGTGGCACACAGGCACGAACTGCTCGGTGCCGAGGCTGAGGAAGTTGCCGGAGGTGGGATTGCGCGGATCGTTGAGGGTGGTCAGGGTGGGCGCCAGTCGCACCCCCAGCAGTTGGTTGCTGGTGGCCCCGTTCTGGCAGTTGTAGGCAATACAGATGACGTTCTGCACCTGGGTGTTGCCACCGCTGAAGGTGTTGGTCGCAGCCGCATAGGGCATCGACTGACCACCGAAGTTCATCGGGGTGGCTTCCTGGGCATTCACCCCCACCACCAACGACCAGGGCGCTTTCTTAAAGGGGTCGCCGCCGTTCAAGGGCCGCACGAACGACACCGTGGCGCCGGTGCGCTGGATGGCCACGGTGTTGCCATCCAGGTTGAACCAGGGGGAGCCGTTGGAGGCGTTGGTGTAGGCGGTGGCGGTGGGACTGGCGTTGAAGAAGCCGTTGGAGACCTTGGAAACGGTGGAGAAGTAGCCGTTGTTCTGGCTCTGCAGGAGCTGGGGAACATCGCGGCTCAGGTACACCTTGGTGCGGAAGGCGGTGCGGTACTTGTCGCCCTTGATCCAGGGGTCCGTGAAGGACACGTCCGCCAAGCCACCGAACTGGCCATAGGTGACGTTCAGGGCCGCATCCCAGGCGCGGCCGCCCAGGTTGTTGTCCTGCAGCTGCACCTGGCCGAACACACCCTGGCTCTGGCTGTAGCCGATACCGCCGGAGAGGGAGCCGGTGGACTGCTCGACGATGCCGAGCACGATCGTGACTTCGCCCGGGTTGCCGGCGACGGGCCGCAGGGTCACCTTGACGTCGCTGAACAGGCCGGTGCCGTAGAGGCGCTTGATGTCCTCCTCCAGCTGGCGTCGGTTGAAGGGGTCGCCCGGCTTGATCGAAATCTCGCGGGTCACCACCCAGGGCTTGGTCTTGCCCTTGATCGGCTGGCCCTTGTCGTTGGTGCTTTCCCCCTCCTTGTTGAGGAATTGCACCTCCACGCCGGCCACACTGCCCTCCTTCACCAGCAGCTGCACCACCCCAGCGGGGCTGACGCGGGTGGGTCCGCTGATGCGGGCCAGGGAGTAGCCCTGGTCGGCATACCAGCGCTGCAGCTCCGCAATCCGCGACTGCAGGGCATTGAGGTTGAGGGTTTTGCCGTAATCCGCCGCGAAGGTGTTGGGGATCAGGGTGGGGGGAATCTTGGTCTTGCGGCCAACCCCATCGAGTTCCACCTTGGTGAGCACGGGGTTGGGCACCACCGTCACCACCAGCTGCACCCCCAGGGGGCTGTCCACCGGCTGGATGCGCACATCGGCAAACCAGCCGGTGGCATAGATGGCGGAGAGATCGCCCTGGAGCTCACTGCGGGTCACGCGGGACCCCGGGCGGGTGGCCATGGCGTCGTACACCGCCAGATCCAGCCGCTCCCGCTCCGGATGGCCCTCGGTGCCCTTGACCACCACTTCGCTGATCAGCACCTTCGGCTCAGGCTTGGCCGGCGGTGCCAGCGATGGAGAGGCCGTGGGTGACTCCGCTGCGGGCGATCCGGGGCGGTTGGCGGGAGCCTGACCGGGCTGGGCCAGGGCTGGGCCTGCCGCCACCACAACACCCATGGCCAAGGGCACCAGCCACTCCCTCCCAAGGGCGCTGCGGAGCCGCGGCAGGCGACTCTGAGCTGTGCTGGGTGCAGCCATGGGGAGGGCGTCGGGGGCGGACTGGCCGCAAAGTCCGACGAACTTACTTGCCTAAACGGGGGTTCGGGCACGCACCCTGGACCCGTTTGAGAACCTCCCCGTAGGCCTCCACAACGCCGCCGAGGTCCTGGCGGAAACGGTCCTTGTCGAGGATGCGGTCCTGGGCATCGGCCACCTGCAGGTCCCACAGGCGGCAGGTGTCGGGGCTGATCTCATCGGCCACCACCAGCTCACCACTGGCGGTGAAGCCCAGTTCGATCTTGAAATCCACCAACTGCAGCTGAAGCGCGGCGAAGAAACGCCGCAGGCTGGTGTTCACCGCCAGGGCCAGCCGCTCCAGCTCCTGGCGCTGGTCAGGGCTGAGCAGGCCCAGGCGCTCCAACCGGGCATCCGTGAGCAGGGGGTCGCCGAAGGCATCGTCCTTGTAATACAGATCGAGCAGCGGTGGATCGAGCGGAGTGCCGGGCTCGATCGGCATCTGTTTGCAGAGCGAACCGAAGGC
>BJHC01000324.1 GCA_014191535.1 Cyanobium sp.
AGCTCTCACGCAAGCAGAAGGACTGGGCCAGCAGCTACTTCCAGCGGGAGGTGTTTCCAGTGCTCACCCCCCTGGCCGTGGATCCGGCCCACCCCTTCCCCTTCATCAGCAACCTCAGCCTCAACATCGCGGTGTTGATCCGCGACCCCCACAGCCGCCAGCTGCGCTTCGCCCGGATCAAGGTTCCCAAGAAGAACCTGCCCCGGTTCGTGAGCTTGCCCACCGACCTGCATGGGGGACGCTCTCCACAACCCCGCTTCATGGCGGTGCCCCTGGAGCAGGTGGTGGCCTTCAACCTGCAGCACCTGTTCCCCGGCATGGAGGTGGAGGGCCACTACTTCTTCCGCGTCACCCGCGACGCCGATCTGGAACTGCGCGACCTGGAGGCCGACGACCTGATGGAGGCCCTGCAGCAGGGCCTGCGCAAACGCCGCATGGGTGGGGAGGTGGTGCGCCTGGAGGTGGCCGATGAAATGCCGGCGGAGCTGGTGGTGCAGCTGATGCGCGGCATGCAGGTGGACGACTTCGACCTCTACCGGATCCGCGGCCCCCTGGGGCTCGACGATCTGATGGGGCTGCTGAGCATCCCTGCTCCAGAGCTCAAGGATCGGCCCTTCCAGGGCCGCACCGCCAGAGCCCTGGCCCACAGCCAAAGCAGCCTGCTGGAGGACGGCTCCATCAAGGCCGAGGAATTCGAAAGCATCTTCTCGGTGCTGCGCCGCGGTGATGTGCTGCTGCACCACCCCTTTGATCTGTTCTCCACCTCCGTGGAGGAATTCATCAACCAGGCCGCCGATGACCCCTCGGTGCTGGCCATCAAGATGACCCTCTACCGGGTCTCCAAGGATTCACCGATCATCGCCGCCCTGATCCGCGCCGCCGAAAACGGCAAGCAGGTGATGGCCCTGGTGGAGCTCAAGGCCCGCTTCGATGAGGACAACAACATCCAGTGGGCCCGCCAGCTGGAGCGCTCCGGCGTGCATGTGGTCTACGGCGTGATCGGCCTCAAGACCCACACCAAAATCGCCCTGGCCATCCGCCGCGAAAAGGGGGAGCTGCGGGGCTACTGCCATGTGGGCACCGGCAACTACAACTCCCGCACCTCCGGTCTGTACACCGATGTCGGCATCCTCAGCTGCAACGCCGACCTCGTCCAAGACCTGGTGGAGCTGTTCAACTACCTCACCGGCTTCTCCAAACAGCAGCACTTCCGCCAGTTGCTGGTAGCTCCGATGACGCTGCGCCAGCGCATGCAGCAGTTGATCCAACGGGAAACCGAGCACGCCCGCGCCGGCCGCCCCGCCGCCATCAAGGCCAAGATGAACGCCCTGGTGGATCCGGCGATCATCGCCCTGCTCTACGAGGCCTCCCAGGCGGGCGTGCAGATCGATCTGGTGGTGCGCGGCATGTGCAGCCTGCGGCCGGGGCTGGAGGGCGTCAGCGACAACATCCGGGTGAGCAGCGTGATCGGCCGCTTCCTGGAGCACTCACGCCTGTTCTGGTTTGCCAATGGCGGCAACGACGAGATGTACATCGGCAGCGCCGATTGGATGGGCCGCAACCTGGATCGCCGCGTCGAAGCGGTGGTGCCGATTGAAGATCCGGAATTGCACGGCCGTTTGTTGCGCTTGATCAACACCTACCTGGGCGACAACAGCACCGCCTGGGACATGCAGCCCGACGGCAGCTTCAACCGCCGCATTCCGGAAGACGAAAGCATCGCCGTTCAGGCCTGCCTGATCGACGGCTGGAGACATGGATTGAGCAACGGCGACGAAGCGCCGTAACGGCCACTACAAAAGCTAAGAAAATCCGACGAAAAGAGTGCGGCAAGTCTTCCAATTCGCCGTGTTCTCTTGCAGGTGGTAGTGCTACATTCCGGCCAACCATTTCCGGAGACGAGGGCATGGGCACACCTCAACACTCCAAATCCCCTGAGCTGCCCGCAACATCTCGCTCCACCGCATCCACTCCAGCCGCCCGGATCGCAGCACCAATGGAAACCTCCAACGCCCGCGCTTCCGAGCGAAACGACAACAGATCAACGGTGCGAAACGGCGCTTCCAAACAGGGGGGTCGCCTCAGTGCTGATTCGATCGGCTGGTACCTGAGCAACATCGGCCGTGTGCCGCTGCTCACCCCCGCCGAAGAAATCGAGCTGGCCCACCACGTGCAGGCCATGAAACG
>BJHC01000325.1 GCA_014191535.1 Cyanobium sp.
CTGGCGCAACTGCTGGGCAGCCTCGATGGCGATCCGGCCCTGGAGCTCGATCCCCTGCCGGAGCCCATCAGCGCCGCCGAGCCCCTGGCGCCCCAGCTCACGGCCCTGTGGCCGCAGCGTTGGCAGGCCTTCCTGGCCCACTGGCAAACCGGCGCCGCGGCCCTGGAGCAGGAGCTGGCCGCCGCCGCCAGCGAACTGCACAGCCTCGGGATCGACTACAAGCCCTACCGGCTCAAACCCAAACCCGACCGGCTGGAGCGGGTGCAGAGCTGGATCGACGGCCTGGAGGCCACCCCCGACTACGCCGCGGTGCTGGCCCAGCGGGAGCTGCGCGACTACTTCCACCCGGGCCCCTTCACCAAGGCGGCGGCCCAGGCCCACGGCGATGACGTGTCGCTGCCGCAAGGGCCCCTGCTGGAGGCCATCGCCGCCCTGGTGGAGGGGCCGGCGGAGCTGCTGCTGCTGCACTTCGCCCACTGGGCCCGCGGCGAGCTGGCCCAACGGCGCGCCGCGGCGGGCCAGATGGGGTTTGGCCAACTGCTCGAACAGCTCGACCCCGGCCCCGATCCCGCAGCCCCCTCACCGCTGCTGGAGGCGGTGGCCCGCCGCTACCGGGCCGCCCTGATCGATGAATTTCAGGACACCGATCCGATCCAATGGCGCATCCTGCAGCGGGCCTTCACCAGCCCGCGGCCCCAGCACCTGCTGGTGATGGTGGGCGACCCCAAACAGGCGATCTATCGCTTCCGGGGCGGGGAGCTGGCCACCTACCGCCAGGCCGCCCATCAGGTGCCCCCGGGCGATCGCCGCGGCCTGATCGAAAACCGCCGCTCCTCGGCGGCCCTGGTGGCCGGGCTCAATGCCCTGATGGCCCCGGGGCTGCAGCGCTCCGATCTGGCGGTGCCGGCGGTGGAGCCCTGTGGGCGCCCGAGCAGCCTCGGCCTGCCCCCGGATGAACCACCGCTGCAGCTGCTGCCCCTGGATCCCCTGCAGCTGGAGCAGCAGGTGGCGGGGCTGTGCCAGCAGCTGCTGGAGCGGGGCAGCCTGCAACCGGGCGACCTCTGCCTGCTGGTGAGCCGCCACGACCAGGCCGAGGCCCTGCGCAGCGCCCTGGAGCAGCGCCAACTGCCCAGCCGTCTGGTGAGCCGCGGCGATGTGTTCGAAAGCCTGGGGGCCTCGGCCCTGCAGCGGCTGCTCGACGCCCTGGCCAGCCCGGGGCTCCCCAGCCGTCAGCGGCTGCTGGCGGCCTCCCCCCTGCTGGGCTGGAGCGCCGAGGAGATTGCCTCTGCCCCGCCGGAGCGCTGGGATGGCCTGGCCCTGCAGCTGGCGGAGCTGGCGGCGCGCCTGCCCCGCCAGGGGCTGACGGCGGTGCTGGGGCAACTGCTGGGCACCGAGGGGTTGGCACGGCTGTCGCTGCGGGGCCGGGCCCTGGCGGATCTGCAGCAGGCGGCCGAACTGATGCAGGAGCAGATGCACCGCCAGGGGCTGGGGGCAGCGGCTGCCGCCGACTGGCTGCGGCGGGTGCGGCTGGAGGAGCAGCGGGACACCCCCGATGACCACCTCTGCCGCAGTGACGCCGCCGAATCGGCGATCGCGGTGGTGACGGTGCACCGCAGCAAGGGGCTCGAATACCCGGTGGTGATCTGCCCCTACCTGTGGAAGGCCCCCAAGCCGGCCCGCGCCGGTGCCCAACGGCTGGGGCGACGCTGGACACCACAGCCGCAAGCCCAACCGCGGCTCGACCTGCACCTCAACCCCCATTGGGGGCCCGGCCGGGCCGCCGCCCAGCACCACCAAGCCGCCCAGCTGCAGGAGGCGGAACGGTTGGCCTATGTGGCCTGCACCCGCGCCCAGCACCTGCTGGTGCTGGGCTGGCCCGGGCCGGAGCGGGCGGAGCCCGGCAACCCCCTCACCCCCTGGCTGGAGCAGGGGGAGCTGCCGCTGCATCGGATCGATGCCACCGCCCTGCCACCCCCCGGCCACCCCTGGCGGCCCCCCGTTGCCGACCAACCCCTGGAGCTGGGGCCGCGCCCCAGCCGCGGCCTCGACAGCCGTTGGGGGCGCGCCAGCTATTCGGCCTGGGCCCACTCCCAGGCAGCCCTGGCTCCGCAGACCCGCGACGAGGGGCGGGACCACGATGCGTTGGGGCTGTCCGGGGATGAACTAACCCTGACTAACCCC
>BJHC01000326.1 GCA_014191535.1 Cyanobium sp.
CAGCGATCCGGGCTGTACGTGCTCAAACAAACCCTGCTGCAAACCATTCCTGGCGAGCGGCAGTTCATCCGGCCCCTGCGACAGCGGGCCGACCTGATCGTGCGGGATCCCCAACAGGATCTGGAGCCGCTGATGGAGCGCCTTGTGCTGCTGCTCCAAGCCCACACTTGACAGCGCCAGACAATACGCGTGGCGAGCACGATTCTCCATGCGCTGGCTGTTTTCCCTGTTCCGCAGAAAGCCCCAACCGGAGCCTGAAGCCTCTGCGATTGTGGCCGCTGCGCGCATCAAGGCCGATGTGCAACAGCAGGTGGAGAACCTCGAAAAACTCCACCAGGGCCCCAAAGGAGGGGTCTACACCGTGGATGATCAGGGCCGCAAAACGTACCTGAAAACCTTCACGGGGCCCCGCGGCGGCAAATACGCGATCGACGCCCAGGGTCGCAAGCGCTACATCCGTTCCTGATCGACACCATGGTGGGCATCACCCGGATCCATGCGGTGCGCCAGAACAGCCTGCGCATCGTGGACATCGCCAAGGCTCAGGCCGAAGCGCGCAAGCAACAACTCAAAGCCCAGGGTTTCGTGCTCGAACACATCGAGCAGCTGTAATCCCCGTAGCCAACGCCGTGTTGAAGGGGCCTTCCAGCCCCCATGGATCATTTGGGTGATAAGGCTGATCTCACCCCATCTCCCTTAAGAGTGTCAGGCAGCCACAGGGGCGGCTTGACGGGAGAAACGAACGATGTTGTTCGCTGTTACGTGTTTGCTCTGACCGAGCAGGCTTCAGTCACCCTCCTCATGCCCCGTCGAAACCATTGCAGCCCCGGGAACAACCCCGGCGGATGCCGGGGGCTGTGATGGAGCTGAGCGGAATCGAACCGCTGTCCGAAACACCGGTGTGAGCCACCTAGTCCGGCCGAAACCGGACTCCTGCATTGTGGCAGGAGCGACCGGCTCCGGCAGGGGTGGGCATGACCGAACAGACCCCACGGCGATCGACAGGCGCCCCGCTGGCCTGCATAGCGGTGGTGCCCCCGGGCCTGGAGGAGGCGGCGGCCGCGGAGTTGGCGGAGCTGGGGGCAGCGGCGATTCGGCCCCTGCGCCGGGCCGTGGGCTTCGAGGCCGACCTGGCCACCTACTACCGCCTGCATCTGCGGGCCCGGCTGCCGTTTCGCCTGCTGCGTCAGCTGGCCTGCTTCCCCTGCCGCAGCCGCGACGACCTCTACGCCGGCGTGCAACAGGCGGCCGACTGGACCCAATGGCTGCCGCCGCAGCTGAGCTTTCGCGTTGATGCCACCGGCAGCCTGCCGGGCCTCGGCCACAGCCACTACAGCGCTCTGCAGGTGAAGAACGCCCTGGTGGATGGGCAGCGCCGCCACTGGGGGGAGCGCTCATCAGTGGATCTGGAGGCCCCTGACCTGAGCCTGCATCTGCACCTGGGGGGCGGCCTGGCCCAGCTGAGCGTGGATGGCAGCGGCGAGAGCCTGCACCGGCGTGGCTACCGACCCCGCATGGGGCTGGCACCGCTGAAGGAAAACCTGGCGGCGGGGCTGATTCGTCTCACGGGCTGGGATGGCTCCGTGCCGCTGGCGGATCCCCTCTGCGGCTCCGGCAGCCTGCTGATCGAGGCGGCCTGCTGGGCCCTGGGCCGCGAACCCGGCCTGCAGCGGCGCTTCGCCCTGGAGGGCTGGCCAGATTTCGATGGGGCCCTCTGGGTGAAGGAGCTGGAGGCCGCCGCGGCCCTGGAGCGCACGACCCTGGCCCATGGCCAACCACTGGCACCGATCAAGGGCCAAGACAGTGACGCCGACGTGATCGACCAGGCCCAGGAGAACGCGGAGGCGGCCGGCGTGGCCCCCTGGCTCCAGCTCGCCCAGGGCGACTGCCGCAGCTTTGAACCGCCTGAGGGCCGCGGGCTGGTGGTGTGCAACCCGCCCTACGGCGAGCGCATCGGCGAGCGGGATCAGCTGGAGCAGCTCTACGGGGATCTGGGGGCCATGCTCAAGCAACGCTGCAGCGGCTGGCACCTGTGGCTGCTGAGCGGCAACCCGGAACTCACCGGCGCCCTGCGCATGAAAGCCAGTCGGCGCATTCCCGTGAGCAACGGCGGCATCGACTGCCGCTGGCTCCACTACGAGATCCGCTGATCAACCGGAGGAAATCCAGCACAATCAAGC
>BJHC01000327.1 GCA_014191535.1 Cyanobium sp.
TGCTCAGCGTGAAAACCGGTGGCTGCGAGGAGGACTGCGCCTACTGCCCCCAGTCGATGCACAACAGCAGCGACGTCACCGGCCGGCCGGAGCTGGAGGTGGAGCCGGTGCTGCAACGGGCCCGGGCCGCCAAGGAGGCCGGTGCCCACCGCTTCTGCATGGGCTGGGCCTGGCGTGACATCCGTGATGGCGCCCCCTTCGACGCCATGCTCGCCATGGTGCGCGGCGTGCGCGAGCTGGGGATGGAGGCCTGCGTGACCGCCGGCATGCTCACCGACGGCCAGGCGGAGCGCCTGGCGGAGGCGGGCCTCACCTCCTACAACCACAACCTCGACACCAGCCCCGAGCACTACGACCGGATCATCACCACCCGCACCTACCAGGAGCGGCTGGAAACGCTGCAGCGGGTGCGCCGGGCCGGCATCTCCATGTGCTGCGGCGGCATCATCGGCATGGGGGAAACCCTCACCGACCGGGCCTCGCTGCTGCAGGTGTTGGCCAGCCTCAATCCCCACCCGGAGAGCGTGCCGATCAACGCCCTGGTGGCGGTGGAGGGCACACCGCTCGAGGCCCAGCCGCCCGTGGATCCCCTGGAGCTGGTGCGCATGGTGGCGGTGGCCCGCATCCTCATGCCCCAGAGCCGCGTGCGGCTCAGCGCCGGCCGCGAAACCCTCTCCCGTGAAGCCCAGGTGCTGTGCCTGCTGGCGGGGGCCGATTCGATCTTCTACGGCGACACCCTGCTCACCACCGGCAACCCCGATGTGGACGCCGACCGCGCCCTGTTGGCGGCCGCCGGGGTGAGCGCCTGGGAGCAGCCGGTGCCGGCATGACCGTGCAGGTGGCGGCCTTCTATGGCTTCACCGCCATGGATCCCGCAGCCTTGCCGGCCCTGCAGGCCGAACTGCGGCAGTTGGCCCAGGGGGCCCAGCTGCGCGGCACGGTGCTCCTGGCGGAAGAGGGCGTCAACGGCACGGTGAGTGGGCCGGAACCCGGGGTGCGGCAGCTGCTGGAGCGGCTGCGGCAGCTGCCTGGCCTGGCGCAGCTGGAGGCCAAGTTCAGCCAGGCCCCGCAGCAGGCCTTCCACCGCCTCAAGGTGCGGCTCAAGCGCGAGATCGTCACCATGGGCTGCCCCACGGTGAAACCGGCGCAGCAGGTGGGCACCTATGTGCCGCCCCAGCAGTGGGATGCCCTGATCCGCGACCCCGACACCCTGGTGGTGGACACCCGCAACGCCTATGAGGTGGCGGTGGGCAGTTTTGAGGGGGCGATTGATCCCGGCACCAGCAGCTTCCGGGAGTTCCCCGCCTGGGTGGAGCACACCCTGCGGCCGCTGGTGGCCGAGCGGCGGCCCAAGGCGATCGCCATGTTCTGCACCGGTGGCATCCGCTGCGAAAAGAGCACCGCTTATTTGCTGCAGCAGGGCTTCAGCAACGTGCACCACCTGCAGGGGGGCATCCTGCGCTACCTGGAGGAGGTGCCGGAGCCGGGCAGCCGTTGGCGCGGTGAGTGTTACGTGTTCGACCAGCGGGTGAGCGTGACGCACCGGCTCGAGCCCGGCAGCTACAGCCTCTGCCATGCCTGCGGCCTGCCCCTTTCCCCGGCCGATCGCAGCCATGCCGCCTACCGCGAGGGGGTGAGCTGCCCCCATTGCATCGATCGGTTCAGCGACGCCGACCGGGCCCGCTTCGCGGAGCGCCAACGCCAACTGCAGCTGGCCCGTCGCCGCGGCGAGGCCCACATCGGCGCCGCCATGCCCGAGGGCTGAAGGGCGGATGGCGGCGATCCTCTACAGCTTTCGCCGTTGCCCCTATGCCGTGCGGGCGCGGTTGGCCCTGGCGGCGGCGGGGCTGGAGCCCGGGCCTGAGCTGGAGCTGCGGGAGGTGGCCCTGCAGACCAAGCCCCCTGAGCTGCTGCAGGCGTCGCCGAAGGGCACGGTGCCGGTGCTGGTGCTGCCCGATGGCACGGTGCTGGAGGAGAGCCTGGCGATCCTGCACTGGGCCCTGGAGCGGGCTGACCCCGAGGGGTGGTGGCAGGGCTGGGACCCGGCTACCCGCCAGCGCATGGCGGCCTTGATCAGCGAGAACGACGGCCCCTTCAAGCACCACCTGGATCGCTTCAAGTACCCCGATCGCTACCCGGGGGAGACGTCTGGCGCGCATCGGCTCGCGGCCCTCGCC
>BJHC01000328.1 GCA_014191535.1 Cyanobium sp.
GATGGAGCCATCGCGGCTGAAGTTGCTCCAGATGTCGCTGCCGTCGCCGGCGGGGTTCCAGCGGCTGCAGCGCTGGATGCGCACCCCCGGCTGGGGGGTGGTGGCGATGCACCACTGCCCCTGGCCTTCAGCGATCGGCTCGGAACGGTCGCCATTGAGCAGCACACCGCTCAGCCCCTCCTGATCCACCCAGCGGTTGTGCTGCCCCTGGGTGCGGCCGATGGCCGGCACATAGTTGTGCTCCGGGCTGCCGTCGTCACGGAAGTGCACCGCGGCGGCGGGGTCGGTGTTGGTGAACCAGCCGCAGCTGTTGCGCCAGCTCAGCAGTAGCGAGAGGTCGAGCGGTTGTTTGCTGGGGTTGCGCAGGGTCCACACGAACACCGCCACCGGGTAGCTGCTCTGGCGGTAGTTGCCCGGCAGGATCGGGCTGAAGGCTTCGCAGCTGAGCTCGGCGTCAAACACGCCGCTGTAGTGGGTCCAGCTGAGGGGATAGCGGGCGGCGTAGGTGCCGGTGCTGCGTTGCCCGTCGCTGGCGGGATACCACTGCCAGCTGCTCAGCGGTTCGCCGGAGTCGGGCCGGGAGCCATCGGCGCCGGGCTGTACCGCCAGGGCATGGGCCCGCTGCCGTTGGCCGTTGGATTCGAACAGCGCGAACTGGCAGTCCGGCAGGGTGCCGAACCAGTGCTCGCCGCCATCCAGGTGCCAGAGGTTGAAGTTGCCGTCCGGCGCCCGGCCGATGCAGCCCGCCCCGAAGCCCCCCAGGGGCATGCCGTGGTTGGGGCCATCGTCGAGGTTGCTGGCGTAGCGCACGGTGTAGGGCGACTCCCAGCCCTGGCCGAAGCGGCGCGACCAGCTGGCTTCCGGCGCCTGCCAGTGGGGGCGGGGCGTGCGCCGCAGCAGGGATTTCAGGGCGGTGAGGCCGAAGCGCGCCATGGAGCAGCCAACAGTGGGGACAGCTTGTCAGAGCTGATGGGAACTGGGGAGTTCACGGGCCTCCTGCTCCACCAGGGCGTCGAGGGTGGCGGCGGAGCGCACCAGGGCCTGGTAGCGCTGCACCACCCGGCGATTGCGCTCGAGCCAGCTGGCGGGGTTGCCCTGGGCGGCGGCGCTGCTGCCGCTGCCGTCCTCATCCAGCAGCTCGAGCTCCCGCTGGCTCAGCAGGGCCAGCACCAGTTCGTGCAGGCGCTGGCGGCGGGCGGATTGGGGATCGGCCATGGTGCGTTGCGGCGGATGGGCGTTCGCTGCCCCTGAGAATGACGCCATGATCGAGGTGATCGGCACCGACGCGGGCGCACCGGCAACCCTGCCGGCCCCCCAGCGGGAGCGGTTGCTCCAGGCCAGCCTGGTGGCGGCCCCCCAGCGTCTGCACGCCGCCCTGAAGGAGGCCTTCGGGGCGGCGCTGCCGCCGCTGCTGGCCACCGATGCCCTCGACGCCTGCCTGGAGGTGTTGCAGCGCTGTGGGCCCGACCAGAGCGTGGTGCTGTTGGCCAGCGGTGATCCCCTCTGGTTTGGCATCGGGCGCCAGTTGCTGCAGCGGCTCAACCCCGACCAGCTGCGCTTCCATCCGGCCCCCAGTTCCCTGCAGCTGGCGTTTGCCCGCATCGGCCGCCCCTGGCAGGACGCCGCCTGGATCAGCCTGCATGGCCGCGAGCCCGAAGCCCTGGCGGCGCGGCTGCAGCAGCGCCCCGCCGCCCTGGCGGTGCTCACCGATCCGGGCCAGGGCGGGGCCGACAGCGTGCGCCGGCTGCTGCGGGCCTCGGGCCTGGAGGGTTGCTATGCCCTGTGGGTGTGCGAACGGCTGGGGCACCCGCAGGAGCGGGTGCAGCGGCTGCAGCCCGCCGATCCGCTGCCGGCGGATCTGGATCCCCTGCATCTGGTGCTGTTGGTGGCCGAGCCGCCGGCGCCGCAGCCCCCCGCGGCCTTGCCGTTGTTTGGTCTGCCCGATGGGGTGTTCCTGCAGCACGGGGATCGCCCCGGCCTGATGACCAAGCGGGAGGTGCGCATCCAGCTGCTGGCGGAATTGGATCTGCCCGCCACCGGCGTGCTTTGGGATGTGGGGGCCGGCGTGGGCTCCGTGGGGCTCGAAGCCCTGCGGCTGCGGCCCCAGCTGCAGCTCTGGGCCCTGGAGCAGCGCGGGGGCTCGGCGGACTTGATTCGCTCCAACGCCCAAAGGC
>BJHC01000329.1 GCA_014191535.1 Cyanobium sp.
CGTTTCGGTGAACGGGCCGATCCGCGCCCTGTTGCGAAGCCAGCTGCTGCGGGCTGCCGCGCTGCTCGTGGCGGCCCCCATCGCGCCTGGGCTGGCTCAGCTCCCGCCGCCGCCACCGCCGCCGCCGCCATCCACGGATGCCCCGGCCACGGAGTCGGATCTCACGGGCTGTGTGGCCAGCTATGGCAACACCGGCTGCGCCGCGCGGCTCTACGCCCAGCTGCTGTGCAACAGCATCGACACCCGTTTCAACGGCAGCCAGCTCGCCAACCAGCTGGATCTGCAATACGCCCAGGCCGGCATCGACTTCAGCGGCATCAGCCCCGAGCAGGTGGAGCGGGCGGCGGTGCGCTACTACGCGCCGATGCTGTGCCCCACCAAGAGCGAACGGATCCGGGCGGTGTTCAGGCTGTCTTGAGCCGCTGGGTGCTGAGCCAGGCCAGGGCCACCAGGGCGCTGGAGGCCCAGAGGCACAGGGGCAGGCCCCCCACCAGGAACAGCGCCCCGGAGAGCAGCGTGCCCAGGAGCCGCCCTGCGGCGTTGGCCATGTAATAGAAGCCCACGTTGAGGCTCACGGCTTCGGCATCGCTGGTGGCGAGCACCAGGTAGCTGTGGATGGAGGAATTCATCGCAAACACCACGGCGAAGGCCACCAGGCCCCCCACCACCGCCACCGCCGGATGGGCCACCTGGCGCCAGAGGCTGATGGCGATCAAGGCGGGGATGGCGGTGAGCACGGCGCTCCAGAAGCTGAGATCACCAGCGCCCGGTGGGCGTTGCTGGCCCCAGGCGCGCCGTAGGGCCGGCGCCGACCCCTGCACCACGCCGTAGCCGATCACCCAGAGGCCCATGAAGGCCCCCACTTCCCAGAAGCGCCAGCCCAGGGTGGCCTCGAGAAACACCGGCAACGCCACCACAAACCACACGTCGCGGGCGCCGAACAGGAAGAAGCGCGCCAGCGACAGGATGTTGATGGTGGCGCTTTGGGAGAACAACGCCGTGAAGGCCGGTTTCTGCTTCATGCGGCCGATGTCAGCCGGCAGGATCAGGGTGCCGAGGAAGGAGAGGAAGAGCCCCGCCGCCATGGCCGCCACCGCCTGGTTGAACCCCAGGGTTGTGAGCAACACGCCGCCAAGGAAGAAGCCCACCCCCTTGAGGGCGTTCTTGGAGCCGGTGAGGATGGCCACCCAGCGGAACAGCTGCCCCTCGCTGGCCACGGTTTTGATGGCGCTTTTGGCGCTCATCTTGTTGAGGTCCTTGGCGATGCCACTGATGGCTTGGGCCCCCATCACGTACAGCACGCTCAACCCCTTGGGCCAGCTGTCGGCCACGGGGATCAGCAGCAGCAGGGCCGCCACCTGCAGCAGCGTGCCGGCCCAGAGGGTGAGCCTCAGGCCAAACCGCGCCCCCAGCCAGCCACCGGTGAGGTTGGTGACGATGCCGAAGAACTCATAGAACAGAAACAGGAAGGCGATCTCAAGGGTGCTGTAGCCGAGCTGGTGGAAGTGGAACACCACCAGCATCCGCAGGGCCCCATCGGTGAGGGTGAAGGCCCAGTAGTTGGCGGTGACAACCCCGTATTGCTGCAGGGCAGAGAGCTGTTTCATGTCTGCTGAGCCTCAGCGTTCATCCAGCAGGGCCACATGACACACCAGGTCGGCCATGCGGGAGCTGTAGCCCCACTCGTTGTCGTACCAGGCGTACACCTTCAATTGGGTGCCGTTGACGACCATCGTCGACGCAGCGTCGACGATGGCGCTGCGGTTGTCGTTCACGTAGTCGACCGACACCAGCGGCCGGGTTTCGTAGCCGAGGATGCCCCGCAGGGAGCCCTGGGCCGCCTGCTCGAAGGCGGCGTTCACCGCCTCCACCGTGGTGGCCTGCTCCAGCTCGAACACCGCATCGGTGAGGGAGGCGTTGAGCAGGGGCACCCGCACGGCGTGGCCGTTGAGCTTGCCCTGCAGCTCCGGAAAGATCAGGCCGATGGCCTTGGCGGATCCTGTGGTGGTGGGGATCAGGCTCTGGATGCAGGAGCGGGCGCGGCGCAGGTCGCCCTTGAAGCCATCCACCACCACCTGGGTGTTGGTCACATCGTGCAGGGTGGTGATCGAACCGTGGCGGATGCGGAAGCTGTCGTGCACCACCTTCACCACCGGCGCCAGGCAGTT
>BJHC01000330.1:0-438 GCA_014191535.1 Cyanobium sp.
GGCTGAACTGAACGCTGTTATGACCATAAGCGCATAGCAGCCTGTCTGGCTCGGGACGGGTGCGCGGGCTGTTCTGCGTTTGCCCGACATCGGCCATGTCGTGGATTTATGCATAAATTGCATTTTCGGATTCATTATATTTTTGTGAGAGAATTAACCCACGTTCCAGCGCCTCAGTGGTCGTCAGTCCTCAAGCCCTGGCCTGTCTGGATCTGCTGGTGTGGCTGCGCACGGGGCAAGAGGTGGCGGAGCGGTTGTCCATCCACCAGTCCTCGGTGAGCCGCCGGGTGAACGATGTGGCCCAGACCTTCGGGCTCGAGCTCAGCAAGGCCGATGGCGAGTGGCTGCTGCAGGGGGACCCCACCCTGCTCAACCTGGAGCGCCAGGTGCATCAGCGCTACCGCTGGGAGCACGGGCTGCCCCTGCGGCTGGAGGCGC
>BJHC01000330.1:448-2167 GCA_014191535.1 Cyanobium sp.
TTCGATTTCCTGGAGGTGCACACCCCCCTGCGGCACCTGCGGAGTGGGGTGATTGACGGCTGGATCGGCACCTACCCGGACCTGCCGGACGACGATGACCCGGAGCTCGCGGTCTTCCACCTGATCCGCCACCCCTTGGGTATAGCGGTGCCTGAGGGACACCCCCTGTGGGACCTCGGTGCCTCCATTCGCTTGGAGGATGTGCGGCGCTACCCCTCGGTGGCGCTGAACGATGGCGCCTTCCCCAAGGTGCAGGCGGCCCTGCAGGCCCTTGATCTCTGGAACCACACGCTGAACTGCGGCACGCGGGTGTCGCTCCAGGCGACGGCGGCATCGCTGGCGGATCCCCTGGCGTTTGCGCCTGCGGGCCTGTTCACCGTTCACCTGCTCCCGGGGGCCTGGCGGCTTCTGCCCCTCGAGATTCCGATGGTGTCCGGCGACAGCCTGGTGGTGCGGCGGGAGTACGCCGAGCATCCGCGCCTGGCGACGCTGCTGGCGCACCTGCGCCGGCGGGCCGCCGAGCTGGCGGAGCTTCACCCGGAGGTGACGCTGGTTTGAAGGGCTGGCCAGAGGGGCTGGCCGCTTCCGGAGAGAGTCTGCGGTTTCAGCACTCTGCAGCGGTGCTGAGGCCAGGCTGAAGCCATGACCCCTCCACCGCCCAACGGCCTCTACCGGGTGCGCACCCTTACCCACGGCGCGCAGCTGCGCGACCAGGAGGTGGTGGGGCCGCGGTTCAGTTGCCTGGAGGCGGCCCGGGTGTACGCCAGCTCCCTGGTGCAGCACGACCACCTGACCGTGATCGTGGAGAAGCTGGCGCCGGGGGGCTGCTGGTTGCAGTTGGTGAGCCTCAGCTGAGCTGAGGCCCGGGCCGGTTCACCAGCGGTTGCCGCCACCGCCACCACCGCCGCCACTGGGGCGCGGCTCGGCCTTGTTCACGCGGATGCTGCGGCCCATCCACTCCACGTTCTGGAGGTCGTCGATGGCCTTGGTTTCCTCGGCATCGCTGGACATGTCCACAAAGGCGAAGCCCCGCTTGCGGCCGGTTTCGCGATCGAGGGGCAGGGTGCACTTTTTCACGGTGCCGTATTCCCCGAACAGGTGTTGGACATCCTCAGCCTCCGCATCGAAGGAGAGATTGCCGACGTAGATCGTCATAAAAACAATGGAATGAATCTGTATCCGATTCTTCGAATAATCCTGAGAAAGTCGCTGGCCGAAGTGGAGAAATCCGGTGGAGCTCGCCCCGATGGGAAGAAACCCGCTGAAGAGTGATCGTTGAATCAATCCCAGCCTAGGCCACGGTTGGCCCAACGCCCGCTGGTGGGCCATAAAAAAGCCCCGCTGCCGCGAAGCTTGGGTCTCTCAGGATCGCCGGCCAGGAGCCTCTGGCGATCACTTCCATTCTTCGTTGCGGCGGGGCGTCGGCGGAAGATCCCCTACATCACCACAGATTTACGCAGGCCAGGCTTCAGAAGCGCGCCATGGCCGCCACCTTGGCGAGCTTGTCGGCATCGAGGCCGTTGAGTTCATCCAGCTGCAGCAGCCCTTCCTTCACCAGGCTGGCGAACACAAACAGGATGCCCTCGAGGCGGAAGGCAAAGCGGCCTTCGATGGTGTGGCGCTCAATGCTCAGAAAATCGTGGAATTGCCAGATCGATTCCGCCGAACTCAGGCCATTGGCGCGGCTTTGCAGGGTGGTGATCAGCTGGTCGATGGCAC
>BJHC01000331.1 GCA_014191535.1 Cyanobium sp.
GCACCGAGGCGGTCTGCCCCAGGCGGATGCGGCCGATGTCGCTTTCCGGCACCTTGGCCACCGCCTCGAGCCCCTGGGCCAGTTCCACGATTGAGGAGCTGCTGGCTCCAGCGCTGGCGGAGGCGGCGGTGGTGGGGGTCACGAAGGCGCCGGGATCGGCAAAGCGCGCCGTGACCACGCCGCTGAACGGGGCCCGCACCGTGAGGTAGGCCCGCTCCTTGAGGCGCTGCTGCAGCCGTTGGTCGGCGGCCTCCAGGCCGGCCTGATCAATCAGGTAGCTGGCTTCGGCGCGTTTGAAATCCTCCTGGCTGATCACCCCCTGGCGCACCAGGCTGCGGCGGCGCTCCAGCTCGCTGATGCTGCGGTTGAGTTGGGCCCGTGCCGATCGCCGCTGGGCCTGCAGTTCCTCGATGCGGTCGGTGAGGTCGTCGGAATCCATCAGCGCCAGGGGCTGCCCCGCCCGCACGCTGTCGCCCTCCTCCACAAACAATTGGCGCAGCACCCCCTGGCGGCGGGGGCTCACGTTCACCTTGCGATAGGCCATCAGCTCACCGCTGGCGGTGATCGTGCCGGGCAAGGACCCCTGGCGGGCCACCACGGTGTACTGGCTGAGGCTGCGTTGCTGGCTGCTCTGGCGCCGCTGCACCACCAACCCCGTGCCGGTGCCCAGCAGCAGCAGGCCGCCGAGCACGCCCGCCCAGAGGCGCTTGCGCCGCAACCAGGGTTGGCGTTGCAGCCCCTTCAGGAGCCGCAGGCGACCCCCTGAGCCATGGCGGGGACCCTCGCGCTGGGGAGGGGGCTCGAGCATCGCGGTGGAGATGGTGGGGCTACAGCTCTGCCCCCAGTCTTCCTGGTCGCGGGTGCAGACGTGGGTCCGGCGCAGGGGGGATCACCGGCGGCCCGTAGATTCCAGCCATGCTCAAAGCCGGAATCGTGGGGCTGCCCAATGTGGGCAAGTCGACCCTGTTCAACGCCCTGGTGGCCAATGCCCAGGCCGAAGCCGCCAACTATCCCTTCTGCACGATTGAACCCAATTCCGGGGTGGTCGCCGTGCCGGATCCCCGCCTGCAGCAGCTCTCGGATCTGAGCCGCAGCAAAGAGATCATCCCCACCCGGGTGGAGTTTGTGGACATCGCCGGCCTGGTGAAGGGGGCCAGCCAGGGGGAGGGGCTGGGGAACAAGTTTCTGGCGAACATCCGTGAGGTGGACGCCATCGTGCACGTGGTGCGCTGCTTCGAAAACGACGACGTGATCCATGTGAGTGGATCCGTGGGTCCGGCCCGTGATGCGGAGGTGATCAACCTGGAGCTGGGCCTGTCGGATTTGGCCCAGGTGGAGAAACGGCGCGAGCGTCTGGTGAAGCAAGTGCGCACCAGCAAGGAGGCTCAGCTCGAGGATGCCGCCCTGGCCCGCATCCAGGCGGTGCTGGAGCAGGGCGGTGCCGCCCGCAGCGTGGACCTCACCGACGAGGAAGCGCCCCTGATCAAACCGCTGGGGTTGCTCACCGCCAAGCCGATCATCTACGCCACCAACGTGAGCGAAGACGACCTGGCCAGCGGCAATGCCTTCACCGAGGAGGTGAAAGCCCTGGCGGCCCAGGAGGGGGCCGAAACGGTGCGCATCTCCGCCCAGGTGGAGGCGGAACTGATTGAGCTGCCTGAGGAGGATCGCGCCGAATTCCTCGCGGGCCTGGGGGTGGACGAAGGGGGCTTGCAGAGCCTGATCCGCGCCACCTATCGCCTCTTGGGCCTGCGCACCTACTTCACCACCGGCGAGAAGGAAACCCGCGCCTGGACCATCCAGGCCGGCATGACCGCTCCCCAGGCGGCCGGAGTGATCCATACGGATTTTGAGCGCGGGTT
Organism: Cyanobium sp.; assembly: GCA_014191535.1. GTDB lineage: Bacteria > Cyanobacteriota > Cyanobacteriia > PCC-6307 > Cyanobiaceae > Vulcanococcus. The sequence continues at coordinate 1,863 of BJHC01000331.1, forward strand.
CATCCGTGCGCAGACCATCGGCTATCAACAGTTGTTGGAGGCCGGCTCCCTGGCCGAGGCCCGCAACAAGGGCTGGCTACGGGCGGAGGGCAAGGAGTACGTGGTGGCGGAAGGGGACGTGATGGAGTTTCTGTTCAACGTCTGACCTGCCGCCTGGGCTGGGGTGGGCCAGAATGGCCTGAGCATGATGTGGTGGATGACGGCTCAACAGCCCACCGACGCTCCGATGGACGCGCTGCAGCCGCACGACGCCCAGCAGCCGCACGACTTCGACGTGCAGAAGCAGCTGCATCAGCAG
>BJHC01000332.1 GCA_014191535.1 Cyanobium sp.
GGCCTGGCCTGCCTGCTGAGCCTCGTTGGTCTGGTGCTGTGCTGGATCAACCCCGACATCCGCGCCCCCCTGCGCCCCGGTCTGGATTTCACCGGCGGCACCCAGATCCAGCTGGAGCGGGCCTGCCCAGGTGCCTGCGCACCGGTCTCCGCCTCCGACCTGCAGCGCCAGCTCTCCCGGCTCAGCCTGCCGGCCGAACCCGGGGGCAGTGCCCCCAGCCTCAATGCCGTGGCCGTGCAGGTGCTCGATCAGGGCCGTTCCCTGGTGCTGCGCCTGCCGGACCTCAATCCCGACCAGGCCTCCGCGGTGGTGGCTGCGGTGCAGGCCCAGGCGGGCCCGCTGCAGGCCTCGGCCACGTCCGTGAACACCATCGGCCCCACCCTGGGGGATCAGCTGCTCAAGGGCAGTTTGATTTCGCTGCTGGTGAGCTTCGCCGCCATCGCGGTGTACATCACCGTGCGCTACGACCGCATCTTCGCCGGCCTTGCCCTGCTGTGCCTTGGCCATGACGTGCTGATCACCTGCGGGGTGTTCGCCTGGTTGGGTCTGCTGGGGGGTATCGAGGTGGATTCGTTATTCGCCGTTTCGCTGATCACGGTGGCCGGCTACTCCGTCACCGACACGGTGGTGGTGTTTGACCGCATCCGTGAGCAGAAATCGCTGCTGCGCGACCTTCCCATCACCGAGCAGGTGGATGTGGCCGTGGATGCCACCCTCACCCGCTCGCTCTACACCTCACTCACCACCCTGTTGCCCCTGGTGGCGCTGATCTTCTTCGGCGGCAGCACCCTGTTCTGGTTTGCCGTGGCCCTCACCATTGGCATCGCCGTGGGCAGCTGGTCGAGCATCGGCATCGCCCCCACCCTGTTGCCGCTGCTGGCGCGCCGATGACCCCCACCCCCAGGGGACGCTTCGACCCCCGCCGGGTGCCCTGGGTGGTGTGGCTGTTGGCGCTGTTGGCGTTGCTGGATCTGCGGGTGGAGCTGCAGCTGTTGCTGGAGCATTTCACCTGGAGCAGCCTGCTGCAGATCCCCGTGCACCATCCCTTGGCGGTGGCTGTGCTGGTGCTGCTGCCCTCGCTGCCTTGGCCCCGGCGCTGAGCCTCCCCCTACTCGGCTGAGCCCTAGAGCCAGCGGTCCATGACCTGCTCCACCAGCAGTTTCTGGGCCAGCACCTGCAGCACGACCACCAGCGGCAGGGCCAGCAGCACCCCCGGCAGCCCCAGCAGCGCCCCCAGGCACAGCTGGGCCATCAGCGCCACGGTGGGCAGCAGGTTCACCGTGCGGCTCAACAGCAGCGGCGTCAGCAGGAAGGCCTCGCCGTTCTGCACCAGCAGCCGCAGGATCAGCACCTGCAGTGCCAGGGCGGGCGACAGCAGCAGTGCCACCGACAGCGGCAGCAGCGTGGCCACGGTGGGGCCCACGGTGGGGACGAAGGTGAGCAGGCCGCACACCAGGGCGCTCAGCAGGGCCAGGGGCACCTTCAGCGCCGCCAGGCCAGCCCAGGTGAGCCCGAACACCGCAACCCCCGAGAGGGTCATGCCCGCCAGCCAGCCCCCCAGGGCCTGGCGGCAGTCGCTGAGCACCTCGGCGATCAGCGGGCGGTAGTGGGCCGGGGTGATCGCCAGCACCAGGCGCTGATGGCTGCGGGGGTCGAGGGCCAGCAGCAGGGCCAGCAGCCCCATCAACAGCAACTGCACGGTGATCGAGGCGGCCCCACCGGCGAGCCCCAGCAGCTGGCTGCCGAGGGGCTGCAGTTTCTCGAGGGTGCCGAATTGCAGCAGCCGCGCCTCGACGCTCTCCAGCATCGCCATGCCCCCCAGCAGTTGGCCCAGCCGCGTGAACAGGACCGGCACCAGCTGGGTGAACTGGTTCACCTGCTCCACCAGCTCCGGCAGCAGCAGCTCCCCGAGCCGCCAGCCCGTGAACAGCAGCACCAGCACCACCAACAGCAGGGCGATCGGCCGGTTCAAGCCCGTGAGGCGCCGCAGCCAGGTCACCGGCACGTCGAGCGCCACCGCCAGCACGATGGCGCCAAACAGCACCAGCAACACCCAGCGCAGCTCCCAGGTCAGCAGCCCCAGCACCACCAGGGCCAACAGCCCGATCAGGGTGCGGGAGCTCATGGGGTCTGTCCCTGGCGGCGCCAG
>BJHC01000333.1 GCA_014191535.1 Cyanobium sp.
ACCGCAACCGCAGCGGCTCGGTCCGCGGTCTGGATGCCCGCATCCCCCGCGAGATGGATCAGAAGGGCCGGGAGGCCCTGGAGCTGCAGGCCAGCATCAACCTGCGGCTGGCGGCCCTGCTGCGCCGCATGAACCAGCCCGAGGTGGCCGTGCCGCTGCTGGTGGAGGTGGTGCAGATCATGACCCCCGCCTCCCCCCAGGGCCAGAAGGCCTACCAGGGCCTGGTGGAGCTGGGCTTCGTGGAGACCCCTTACAACGCGGCTCTGCCCACCAGCGGCAGCTGAGCCCTGCCTAAAGTCAGCCCCCAGAGTGCTTGAGGTCATGGTCCATCCCGATCAGGTGCGGGCCGCCATCAGCCAGGCCCTGCCCGACGCCACGGTGGAGGTGGAAGACCTCACCGGCGGTGGCGATCACCTGCAGGTGAAGGTGGTGTCCACCGCCTTCGACGGCCTGAGCCGCGTCAAGCAGCACCAACTCGTCTACGGCGCCCTGCGCAGTGAACTGGCCAGCGAGGCCATTCACGCCCTGGCGCTGCAGACCTCCACCCCCTCCTGACCCGCAATTCCCCAGCCGCAACCATGGACGCCTCCCTGAAGCAACGCCTCGACGACCTGGTGGGCAGCAGCCCGATCTTCGTGTTCATGAAGGGCAACAAGCTGATGCCCCAGTGCGGCTTCAGCAACAACGTGGTGCAGATCCTCAACGCCCTGGCGGTGCCGTTTGAGACCTTCGACGTGCTCTCCGACATGGAGATCCGCCAGGGCATCAAGGACTACTCCGACTGGCCCACCATTCCGCAGGTGTACGTGAACGGTGAGTTCATCGGCGGATCGGACATCCTGATCGAGATGTACAACTCCGGCGAACTGCGCGAGAAGCTGGCCGTGGCCCTGGCCTGAGCCCCTCGCTCAGAGCGACCGCTTCAGTTGCGGCTGCGCTCGTAGAGGGTGCTGAGGTCGCCGTCCGGCCCGATGAAGCTGGAGGGGTCGAGGATCCAGCGGTCCACCAATTCCTCCAGGCGGCGCTGCGAGATCGGATCCAGGATTTCGGTGCGCCGCAGGGCATGCAGGTAGCCGTCGGCGTACAGGCGCAGCTCCGAAGGGCTGTGGTAGCGGCTCGCCAGCGACTGGCAGGCGTCACACAGCGACTGGAAATGGCGGATGGCGTCGGGGTTCTGCAGGGCGGTCATGGCCGAACCGGATGGGGTTTCCGGAGGGGGACAGCTGGCAAGGCAGCGCCTGATACCACTGTGCCGAGAAAATTATCGATAGCCTAGGTACAGGCAAGGAGAAGCGGTTGGAACCTCCATCAGTTGGGTCCGCCCCGGGTTCCGCCGAATCCGCGCTGAAGCGCGTGTTGGTGGTGGACCCGCATCCCACCCTGCGCACCGTGTTGGCGCAGCGCCTCCGCCAGGACGGCCATCTGGCCGCAGCCGTGGCCACCGCCGCGGAAGCGGTGGCGTTGTGCGAGGAACTGACGCCGGATCTGCTGGTGGCGGCGGAGCTGCTGGAGGAAACCACGGCCCTCAAGCTGGGTGGCCAGTTGCGCTGCCCGGTGATGGTGCTCACCGCGCGCTCCGGCTCCGACCCGGTGGTGTCGCTGCTGGATGCCGGCGCCGACGACGTGCTGCGCAAACCCTTCGGCCTGGAGGAACTGGCGGCCCGCTGCCGCTCGCTGCTGCGCCGCAGCGGCAGTGGCCTGCAGGAGCGGGTGTGCGTGGGGCCGCTGGAGGTGCACCTGCTGCTGCGCCAGGTGACCCTCAAGGACCAGCCGGTGGAGCTCAGCCCCAGGGAATTTGCGCTGCTGTGTGCCCTGTTGATGCCTCCGGGCATGGTGCGCAGCCGCAGTGAGCTGCTGCGCATGGCCTGGCCGCCGTTCAGCGGTGGCCCCCGCTCGGTGGACACCCAGGTGCTCACCCTGCGCCGCAAGCTGGAGCAGGCCGGCCTCGGCGAAGGCGGCGGCATCGAAACCGTGCGCCAGCAGGGCTATCGCTTCAGCCTCGACACCATTCCTGAACCCGGTGAGGCGATGCTGATCAGCCAGATGCGCTAGTAGGCCGGTTTCAGCTGTTGAGCTGCCAGAGGCCCACCGCCAGTTCCCCCGCCAGCATGAGGCCGCAGAGACCAGCCAATAGCTGGTAGGTCC
>BJHC01000334.1 GCA_014191535.1 Cyanobium sp.
GCCACACCGGTTCGGCCTGCTCGAACACCTCCGGAATGGCGGTGCCAGGAAGGATGTCGTGGAACTGCTGGAACAGCAGCGGCCGCCAATCGAGTGGCGCCCACGGCTGATCTCCGCCAGCCGGCCGCTGGAGCCACACCAGGGCCTGGGCCAGCTCCGCCTCCCGCAGCAACCGCTCCAGGCTGCGGTTGTGGCGCTTCTGATCCGGCCGGCTGGTGGCACAGCCGCGATGGAGCTCCAGATAAAGCTCATCACGCCACACCGGCAGCCCTGCAGCCAGGGGCTCGAGGGCCGCCAGGTAATCGCGCAGGCTGCCGTGCCGCTGCGGACAGGCGAGGGGCTGCTGTTGCCACAGCTCCAGCTGCTGCAGCATCTCCGCCGTGGGGCCGCCGCCGTGGTCGCCCACCCCCGGCAACCACAGGGCCTGATCCACTCCGCTGGCGGCCTGCCACTGCTGGCGGTAGGCCTCCATGGCCAACGGATCGCCATCGGTGCCGATGGGTGCGGTGCTGAGGGCCAGGAGTTCCGCGCCGCAGCGGTGGCGCCAGCGAAACAACCGGTGCGGGAATGGAGTGGTGGCGTTCCAGGCCAATTTGTGGGTGCAGAACCAACGCACCCCCGTGGCCTGGGCCAGCGCCGGCAGGCCTGCGGCAAACCCGAAGCTGTCGGGCAACCAACAGAGGTTGTGGTGCCACTCGGGGAAACGGCTGCGGCTGTAGGCCTGCCCCAACTCAAATTGGCGCAGCAGCGATGCGGTGCTGATCAGCACGCAATCGCTCTCCACCCAGGGGCCATTGATCGGCTCGAAGCGGCCCTGGCGCATGGCCTGCCGCAGGCGGGCAAACAGCTCCGGCCGGTGCTGCTCGATCCAGGCGTAGAGGGCGGGGCTGGAATGGGCGAAGTGCAGCTGGGGATGGCGCTCCATCAGGCCCAGGGCGGAGTCGAAGGTGCGCACCGCCGCCTGCCAGGTGTCGGCCACCGGCCACAGCCAGGCCAGATCCAGATGGGCATGGCCGAGCACATGGAACCCACCGCTGGGCCGGCAAGCGGCCTGGGTCCGCAGCCAGGGCGCCAGCGCCGCGCCACTGGCGGGCTCCAGCGGATCGAGCTGTTGCAGCTGGGCCGCCAGGGCCTGCCGCTGGTCACCAGCCAACCGCCGCTCAGCCAGGGCGGCCTGGGTCGCCGTCAGCACACCGGTGGGATCGGCCGGATCGAGGGGCTCCTGCTCCAACTGGCTGGTGATCAGCGCACCGTCGTCGTGCAGGGGGGAGCGCAGCCGCAGGTGCAGCTGCAGGGGTTGGCCCTCCCACCAGGCGTCGGGCAGGCGCCAACGGCAGGCGGTGTCGAACAGATCCCCCTGATGCACCAGGGCCCCATCCACCCTCAGCTCCACCGCATCGGCCCACCAACGCAGCACCAGGCGCGCCAGGCGATCGCCCCGTTGCCGCACCCGCCACTCCGGCGGACACGCCAGGCGCAGCTGCAACTCCAGCCAGCGGCCCCCCCGCGGCCAGATCACCAGCCCGCGGGCGTGCCATTCCGGGCGAAACCGCGCTCCCCAGGGATCATCCATGGCGAAACCGCTGTCGCCATCAGGCTGGGGAAGCCTCCACAGGGGCCTCAGCTCCAGGCGGGTTTGCGTCTGAAACGTTTCAATCCAGGAGCGAACGCCGCCCTCAGAGGCCTCCGGCATGGGTGAAGGCGATCACGACCCATAGGATGATGCCGCTGCCGCAGGGTCGTTCAGGGCCCATCTGGCGCCTGTCACTCCCTGTCACCCGCCGGACAGACCATGCTTGCCCTCAAGATCTCGGTTTATTCCGTCGTCTTCTTCTTTATCGGGATCTTCGTGTTCGGCTTCCTGGCCAGCGATCCCAGCCGCACCCCCAGCCGCAAGGATCTGGAGGAGTGAGCCGTCCAGCCCCTTGGGGGTGAGCTGCTGAACCGTCCCGCGCGATCCCGTTGAGCCACAGACGCGTGGCAGGATCGCGGCCCCTGTCGCCACCCGGTGAAGCCTCCGCTACGGACGAGAGCATCCCGGGTAGCACCGTGTTTGATGGCCTCCCTGCTGGGTGGCATCAGCCCATGGGCCCTGGCCGCTCAGCACAGCGCGGATGCCCTAGCGGCGGTGGCAG
>BJHC01000335.1 GCA_014191535.1 Cyanobium sp.
ATTACGAGCAGTTCATCGCCCGGCTGAGCGCCCTCTTCCCCCATGAGGCCACGGGCATTCGCGCCTTCTACGACACCTGCTGGCAGGTGTTCAACTGCCTCGATGCGATGCCGCTGCTGTCGCTCGAGGATCCCGCCTACCTGGCCAAGGTGTTCTTCCGCGCCCCCCTGGCCTGCCTGGGGCTGGCCCGCTGGCTGCCCTTCAACGTGGGCGACGTGGCCCGCAAGCACATCCGCGATCCGCAGCTGCTGAAGCTGATCGACATGGAGTGCTTCTGCTGGTCGGTGATGCCAGCCGACCTCACCCCGATGATCAATGCCGGCATGGTGTTCTCCGATCGCCATGCCGGTGGCATCAACTACCCCAAGGGAGGCGTGGGGGTGATCGCCGAGAAACTGGTGGCCGGCCTGGAGAGCCATGGCGGCGCCATCCGCTACAAGGCGCGCGTCACCAAGGTGCTGATCGAAAACGGCGTTGCCACGGGCGTGCAGCTCGCCAGCGGTGAGCAGCTGCACGCCCGCCGCGTGGTGAGCAACGCCACCCGCTGGGACACCTTCAGTGGTGAGCTGGCCAGTGGTGAGAGCCCCACCCCTGGCCTGGTGGACGCCGACCACACGCCCAAAGCAGAAACCACCTGGCGGCGCCGCTACAAGCCCTCCCCCTCCTTCCTGTCGCTGCACCTGGGGGTGGAGGCCAGCGTGATCCCCGAGGGCTTTCACTGCCACCACCTGCTGCTGGAGGACTGGGGCGAGATGGAGGCGGAGCAGGGGGTGGTGTTCGTGTCGATCCCCACGCTGCTCGACCCCTCCCTGGCGCCGGCGGGGCGCCACATCGTGCACACCTTCACCCCCAGCGACATCAGCCACTGGCGCTCCCTCAGCCCCAGCGCCTACCGCGCCAAGAAACAGGCCGACGCGCAGCGGCTGGTGCAACGGCTGGAGGCGATCCTGCCCGGCCTGGGGGCCGCCATCCGCCACCAGGAGATCGGCACCCCCCGCACCCACCGCCGCTTCCTGGGCCGCATGGGCGGCACCTATGGCCCGATTCCGGCCCTGCGCCTGCCGGGGCTGCTACCCATGCCGTTCAACCGCACCGGCCTCAAGGGGCTCTACTGCGTGGGCGATTCCTGCTTCCCCGGCCAGGGGCTCAACGCCGTGGCCTTCAGCGGCTTCGCCTGCGCCCACCGCATCGGGGCCGACCTGGGCCTCAACCCCTGGGCCCTGCCGGCCTAGGCCGGATTCCCCCCCAGCAGCGCAGCGCAGCGGCCAGCCCGATCTCCATAGGCTGGCGGTCCGCTGATCCCACGCATCACCGCCGCCATGGCTTCCACCCCCAGCGCCGCTGACCTGGCCCGCTACCTGGAGCAACGCGGTGAGCTGAGCAAGCCCTGGATGCTGCAGCTGCTGCGGCTCACCAAGCTGAAGGAATCGCGCGATGCGATGGATCCGCAGGAATACATGGAGAAGCTGCAGGAGGCCCACGCCGACCTGATGCGACTCGGAGAGTTCTGGAAGGGGCGCGAACAGGAGGTGTTCTCGGGCCAGTACCAGCCGCCCACCTTGATCGAACCTCTGCCCGGCTCCCCCGAAGACCGCTGAGTCCTCCGCTGCAGCCCGCCGCCATGCCCAGCGACACCGCCAGCAACGGCATCAGCACCGGCACCTACCCGATGGCGCCACTGATCCGCTTCACGCTGATCAGCCTCTACCTGGCCCTGGTGCTGCCCCTGCCCTGGCTGGCACCCGCATCGCTGCAGCCGCTGCTCTGGGGTGCCCTGCCCGTGGGGTTGCTGCTGATCCTGGCGCTGGTGAGCGAACAGGTGGAGCTGAGCACCAGCGGCATCCGTGTGGGCCATCCCCGTTGGTGCGCCTGGCTGCTGCGCCGCGGCTGGCAGCTCAACTGGGACCAAATCCGTGCCCTGACGCCCGTCACCACCAGCCAGGGGGGTCGGGTGTTTTACGTGCGTGATGCGGGCGGATCGGCCTATCTGTTGCCGCAGCGGGTGCAAGCCTTCGAGGCGTTCCTGGGCCAGTTCGGCCAGGCCACGGGCCTCGACACCAGCGCCATCGGCCGCATCAGCCCGGCCTGGACCTACCAGCTGTTGGCTGGTCTCTGCGGCCTCATGCGGGCG
>BJHC01000336.1 GCA_014191535.1 Cyanobium sp.
CGGCCTGCGCAGCGATGTGCTGTTCGCCGGCCTGATCGGCCTGGTGCTGCAGATCCTCAGCACCTCCCTGGCGGATTACTTCGGCGGCGAGGAGGCGGCCGTGGGTCGCCTGGCGGCCCAGAGCGGCTTTGCCTCCCTGGTGTACCTGGAGTTGCTGGATGCCTCCTTCAGCCTCGACGGCACCATTGGCGCCTTCGCCATCACCACCGACCTGGGGCTGATCCTCACCGGCCTGGGGCTGGGGGCGCTGTTCATCCGCTCACTCACCGTGATGCTCAGCCGCGAAAAGGCCCTGGATCAACTGATCTATCTGGAGCACGGAGCCCACTACGCCATCGGCGCCCTGGGGCTGCTGATGCTCACCGGAGTGGTGATCGGTCGCTGGGGCTGGCATGTGCCCGAATGGCTCAGCGGCCTGATCGGTGTGGTGCTGTTGCTACTGGCCCTAGGGGATTCGCTGCGGCACCAGCGGCGACAGGCCTAGGCCGCGGCCATCAGGGCCATGTGGTGCAGGCCTTCGAGGCCCTGCCAGCCGAGATAGGCGCCCAGCAGCAGCGCAAACACCCCCACCAGCCATTCGGCCCGGTGCACCAGCCAATCGTTGAGGGCGGTGAGTGGCTCCCGCAGGCGCTCACCGGTGCAAAGCCACAGCAGCGGCGGCAGCAGCAGCAAGGAGGTGGTGAGCGCCACGAACACCAGACCCACCTCCACATCCCCTCGCAGGCTGGTGTGGTTGGTGAGCAGCATGCCCCCCTCTTTCACGTAAAACACCAGGTTCTCCGGGCTCACCAGGGCGCAACCGGCGCCGAGCCCCAGCAGCGGCAGGGCCTCCAAGTCCGGCAGCTTGCCCATCAGTTGCATGGCCCAGTTCTCCTCACCGATGGCCACCGCCGGCGTGAGCTGAAACAGCCCCAGGCCCACCAGGGCCCCGGCACCAATCAGATCGATCAGCACCTGGCCGCGGCTGCCCAGGTGCATGGCCCAGCTCAAGCGGCCACCCACCGCCACCACCAGCCCGAGGGCGCTGCCATTGGCCAGCATCCAGCCCGTGAGGAAGGTGAGGCAGCGGCGCAGGGGCTGGGCCCCCAGCAGCAGCAGCGCCACCAGGGCGATGTTGATCGGGCTGAAGGAGATCCCCAGGCCGAAGGCGATGGTCTGGGTGAGCCAGTGGAAGGGGAGCATCAGGCCGGCGGAGGGGCCGCAAGGTCAGCCCATGATCAGAGATAGAAGCCCACGGTTGTGACCACACGGGTGCCCTGGGCGCGCAGGGCGCTGCGCAGGCTGATGGTGCTCTGGTTGTGCAGCAGGTTTTGCCAGCGGTGGCGGGTCACAAACACCGGCAGCACCACCGTGCAGAAACGATCGCGGCTCTTTTTGTGCTCGGCCTCAAACCCCTGCACAAACGCCAGCACCGGATCGATCAGGGAGCGGTAGGGCGACTCCAGCACCACCAGCGGGATCTCCGGCAACTGCCGCTGCCATTGCTCGCGGAAGGCCTCCGCCTTGCCCAGCCCCAGATCCACATGCACCGCCACCAACTCCCGGGCGATGGTGCGGGCGTAGCGCAGCGCCTCGAAGCTGCCCCGGTGCAGCTGGCCCACCAGCACCACCACCGGCACGCCCCCCTGGTCGGGGGCCGGCGGCAGGCTCAGACGCTTGTCGGTGGCCAGCCGCAACCGGCGCGACACGCTCTGGTAGTGCCCCTTGATCGAGAGGTACAGGCTCACCAGGAGGGGAATCGCCACCACCACGAGCCAGGCGCCGTGGCTGAATTTGCTGAACAGCAACACCCCGGTAACCGCGGCCGTGACCGCGGCCCCCAGACCATTGATGGCCGCCTTGCCGAGCCAACCGGCACCCCGCAGCCGCCACCAGTGCATCACCATCCCCGCCTGGGACAGGGTGAAGCTCAGGAACACCCCCACCGCATACAAGGGAATCAGCCGGCTGACGCTGCCGTTGAACACCACCAGCAACACGGCGGAGAAGCCGCTGAGGGCCAGGATGCCGTTGCTGAACACCAGCCGATCGCCCAGGGAGGTGAGCTGGCGGGGCAGGTAGCCATCCTGGGCGAGGAAATTGGCGAGGCGGGGAAAATCGGCATAGGCGGTATTGGCCGCCAACAGCAG
>BJHC01000337.1 GCA_014191535.1 Cyanobium sp.
TGCACCGCCAGGGGCGTGCCCACCGGCACCGGGATGTTCTGGCTGTAGGTGTAGGCGAAGGCGATGCCGTAATTGCCTCCGATCAGCGGTGTGTTCTCCCCCACGTAGCCGATCTGGGTGATCGCCGCGGAACCTGAGCCGTTTGTGAAGATGCCGCCTTCACCCGGGTTGCCGCTGCCCGCATTGCCGGTCACGTTGTTGTTGTAGGCACCGCCTTCGGCGGCCACGTAGTTCTGGCTAATGGTGAGCCCCTTGGCCCATTGGGGGCTATACACAAAACCGCCGCCGCCGCCGAGGGCACCGGTGTTGTAAGCCCCAGGGGCACCCGCATAGGTGAAGAAATCGAGCACGGTGTCGGCGGGATACACGCTGGGCCACAGGCCGAGCATCCCCGGGTCGTCGGTGCGCACCAGGGGGCCAAAGCTGGCGCTGAGCTCTTTCCCGAGGGGAAAGTTGTAGAAGAGCTGGAAAACCCCAATGATGTTGTCGCCGGCGGGCTGTTCGTAAAAGGCCTCAAGGGTGGTCAACTGGCCTGTGGAGTAGGCGGAGCCGTTGTCTCCGCCGGCGTTTCCACCCCGAAGCACCGTGCGCAACAGGTCTTTGCCGCTGAAGCTGGTGTCAAAGCTGAGGCGCAGGTCGTAGTTGAACACCGTGGCGCCGTAGTTGGTCCGGTTGAAGGCGGTGGTGTTCTCTGTGCCGGCGTACTGGCCGCCGCTGTTTGTGCCGCTGAACCCGTTTGCACCCACCACAAAGGTGGCCAAGCCCTTCAGCTTGGTGGTGGTCGAGAACTGTGTCGCTTCCACCAGGCCCACTTTGGCCTCCAGGGCATCGGTGCGGCCCTTGAGCACCGCCAACTCCTTCTCGAACTCCTTGAGCAGGCGCTTGAGGGTGTCGGTGGTTTCGCTGATCCGATCCAGGCATGCGCTCAACAGCGCCGCCGCTTCAAAGCGGCTGATGGCCTGGCCGCCCCGGTAGGTGCCGTTGGGGAAACCTGCCACGCAGCCATAGCGCTCGACCAGGTTGCTCAGGGCTTGGTAGGCCCAGTCCGTTGGCCTCACATCAGTGAACTGTCCGACGGTGGTGACCTGCTCTTTGCCAGAGAGGTACTGGCTGATGCCGGCGAGTGCCGGGGCGCTGGGGCTGAGATCGGCGGCGCCGGCCATCGGTGCCAGCAGGCCAAGACTGACGGGTGCCGCCAGCAGGGCTTTGTACGGGTGCATGGTCCTCACACCGAAAGAGGACGGGGCGTCCGCCCCGGCTGGCGAATGATAACCGTTCTCATCTATGGGGTTGTTGAGGGGGTTGCCGGTGTCACAGCTGGTCCTGCAGGCGCTGCAGCTGCTCGGGGCTGAGCAGGGTGCGTTGGGGCGGTTGGGCGCTGGGGAAGGCCCGCAGCATGGCTTTCACTGTGTCCAGGGCTTGGGCCTGTGCCGCGCCGCCGCCGCTGAGCAGGCGCTGGGCCTCCAGCAGGAAGCCGCGGGCATCTTGGTACTCAATGGTTTCCACCACGCGCCCATCCGCCACGGCGGCGGCGTATTCGCTGCAGGCGGCTGCGCTCAGGCCGCGCACCACCGCCCGTTGGGTGCTGGTTTGGGCGCGCACCCCCGCAGGTACGGCCGCCTGGCCCGCCCGCTGGATCGCCCGTTGGGCCGCCAGCAGCTTCTGGCGGGTGGCGGGGGCGCTGGGGTTCAGCCGCACCTGCTGGCGCAGGGCCTCCAGGCTGGGCAGGAAGGGGGCAACACCGCGCTTGGTGAGCAGCGGATCCACGGCGCCATAGAGCTCATCCACCGGGTGGCCCACGTGGGGTTCGGCGGCGCTGAACTGGCGTTGGTTGAGGAGCTCCTGGGCCACCAGCAGATGGCCCTGCATCTGGGCGAGCACCACCAGCAGATCCACGTTGCTCGCCACGGCGGTGCCATGGCTGTCGCCACCCCCTTCACCGCCTTCGCCGCCCTCACCGCCTTCGTCGGCCCGTTGTAGACCGCCGCCGTGGTGCTGGTGGGTCTGGGCCTGGCTGGGGGCCAGGGGTTGCAGAGCACCGGAGATCAGGGCTCCGCTCACACCGAGGTTGAGAAACAGCTCCAGCGCTTTGCGGGGGGCGGTCACGGTGGGGGAT
>BJHC01000338.1 GCA_014191535.1 Cyanobium sp.
CACGGCGGTGCTCAAGCCCTCCGAACACGCCCCCGCCACCGCCGCCCTGTTGGAGCGCCTGGTGGGCTCCGCCTTTGAGCCCACCGCCGTGCAGGTGGTGCTCGGCGATGGCACGGCCGCCGCCGCCCTGCTCCAGGAGCGCTTCGACCACATCTTTTTCACCGGCGGCGAGCGGGTGGGGCGGCTGGTGATGGCCGCCGCCGCCCAGCACCTCACCCCGGTGACCCTGGAGCTGGGGGGCAAGAGCCCGGCGGTGGTGCTCAACGATGCCGATCTCACCGTCACCAGCCGCCGCCTGGTGTGGGGCAAATGTCTCAACGCCGGCCAGACCTGCATCGCCCCCGATTACCTGCTGGTGCAGCGGGGGGTGGCAGCGCCCCTGATCCAGAAGCTCAAGGAGCGCATCAGCCAGTGCTTCGGTGACGATCCGCTGGCCTCGCCGGATCTGGCCTCGATCGTGAACGGGGCCCAATTTGAGCGGCTGCAGGGGCTTCTGCAGGGGGCACAAGAGCGCGGCCAGGTGCTGTGCGGCGGCCAGAGCGATGCGGGCTCGCGGCGGATGGCCCCCACCCTGATCCGGGTGGAGAGCTTCGACGATCCCCTGATGGCGGAGGAGCTGTTCGGGCCGCTGTTGCCGGTGCTGGAGGTGGACGACCTCCAGCAGGCCATGGGCTGGATCAATGGGCGCCCCAAGCCCCTGGCCCTGTATCTCTTCTCCAGCTCTGGAGAGGCCCAGCGGCACCTGCTGGAGGGCACCAGCTCCGGCGGGGTGTGCCTCAACGATGTGGTGATGCAGGTGTCGGTTCCCGAGCTGCCCTTCGGCGGGGTGGGCAACAGCGGCATGGGCCGCTACCACGGCGAAGCCGGCTTCCAGACCTTCTCCCACCGGCGCAGCGTGCTGCGCCGCCCCTTCCAGCTGGATGTACCCCTGCGCTATCCGCCCTACGGCCAGCGCCTGCCGCTGATCCGGCGGCTGTTGCGCTGAAGCCATTGCCAGCCCTTATCAAAGGGGGGCTAGCGCCCACGGCTGAGATCCGTAAGGTTTCCTCTATTGAGTGTGAAATCCGATGCGCCGCCGTTCCGCTGCCCTCCTAGCCCTGGCCCTGCTGCTGCCCCTGCCGGCCCTGGCGGGTGAAGTGGTGGTGCAGCCGGGAGACACCCTCGGGGAGCTGGCGGAGCGCTACGGCACCACCGTGGAGCGGCTGATGCAGCTCAATGGGCTGCGCAGCCCGCAGGACCTCTGGGCCGGCAGCCGCATCCGGGTGCCCGGCGCCGGCGGTGGCCCCGCCACGGGCAGCGGTGGCGGTAACTACACGGTGAAGTCGGGCGAAACCCTCTCCGAAATCGCCGAGCGCTACGGCACCAGCGTGCAGCGCCTGATGGACCTCAACGGCCTGCGCAGCCCCCAGGACCTCTGGGCCGGCAGCCGCATCCAGGTGCCCGGCGCCGGCGGCGCCCGCCGCACGGCCGCCGCGGTGAACAAAGCCGCCAAACAGCACACCGTGCAGAGCGGCGAAACCCTCTCGCTGATCGCCGATCGCTACGGCATCCCCATGGAGCGGCTGGTGGCCCTCAACGGCCTCAGCGACCCCAACGACCTGATGGTGGGCACCACCCTCAAGCTGCGCAGCACCCCGCGGCCGGTGGCGGCCAAACCCAAGCCCAAGCCCGTGGCCACCGCCACCGCCAAGCCCGCCGCCAAACCGGTGGTGAAGGCTCCGGCCGTGGCGGCCGCCCCTGCACCAGCCCCTGCACCAGCCGCGAAGCCGGTTGCCGAGCAGCCCGTGGCGGTTGCCAAACCCACCCCCAAGCCGGTGGTGGTCGCCGCCAAACCGGTGGAGAAAGCCGCCGAACCAACCGCCGTAGCCACGACCACCGTGGCAACGGCCACCGTGGCACCCGCGCCCAAACCCGCCGTGGCTGCGGCCCCCAAGCCCGCCCCCAAGCCGGCGGCGGTGGCCGCCAAGGCAGCCAAGAGTGCATCCCCCGACTGGCGCAGCTACGGCCCCCTGCAGGTGGACTGGGCCAACTGGATGCCCATGGGCGGCAGCTACGTGGCCCCCAGCCTCAACAGCGAAGGGCAGCCCCTCTATCTGGC
>BJHC01000339.1 GCA_014191535.1 Cyanobium sp.
GGCTTCTGCGGTGACGCCGTGGCGGGGCCGGGCTTCGGACGGGTGGAAGGGGCCCTACGCAGCGCCGAGAGCCTGGCGGAACGGCTGCTGACGCTGCTCTAAGCGCTCACTCGCGACCACAGCGACACTTGCCGCCCTTCCACTTGGAGCACTTCTTCTGCTTGCAGCCCTTCTTCTTCGAGCTTTGGGGACCTCGCGTGAACCCCTCCGGCACATCGTCGCAACATCCACTGGACTGGGACTGACGCGGAATGACCTGGGTTGCCATGAACGATCTGCGGGAGGCGCAGATGGACTGAGCTCCATCCTATTGCAATCGATTCTCTTTTGCGCCAGCGCGGGGCCGCTGACACCGCTGGCGAGACCGAAGCAGCGCCCCTAGCTTGAGAACGCGCTGAAAGCCCATCCATGACGCACATCGCAGCGACCGAGGGCGGCATGAGCCAGGCGATCCGCACCGGCCCAGCAGGGCGCGCCATGGCCCAACCCATGGATGGCGAGCTGCTGGCGGGCCTGCAGCAGCACCTCACCATGGAGCGCCAGGCGAGCGCTGCGTACTGGGCCCTGGCGCTGTGGTTTGCCGAGCGGGAGCTGCGGGGTTTTGCCCATTACCTGAAGCAGGAGTCGCGCGACGAACTGCATCACGCCGGCCTGTTCGCCGACTACCTGATCGCCCGCGGCCAGACCGTCGACCTTGAACCCCTGGCGGCCCCTCGGCAGGACTGGAGCAGTGTCGAAGAGGTGTTCAGCGGGATTTTCCGAATGGAAGCGGATGTCACCGCATCGCTGCAACAGCTCTACAGCCAGGCCGAGCGGGCCGCCGATGTGCGTAGCACCGTGTTTCTCGATCCGATCGTGCAGGGACAGATCGCGGCGGAGCATCAATCCGCCCATCTACTCGGACGCATCCGATTCGCCCAGGGCAACACCGCAGCCCTGCTGGTGATCGACGGCGAGCTCAGCAACGACCACAACGAACCGGCCTCCCTGGCCTGACGAGGGCTCAACCAGCCGCCACGGGCCGGGCACAGAGCTCCCGCAAGAGGGCAGCGCCGATTCCCTGGCCTTCGCGGCATCCCCCCTCAATCAGATGGGCGATGCGCTGCAACTCAGCACGGCGCTCCAGGAGCCAGCAGCGCTCCCGGTGCAACCGCTGCCACAGGGCGGGTGACTGACAGACCGCGAGATCGTGCAGGAGCTGCTCCCCGCGCACCCGCAACCAGGCCGCCTCGCGACAGAGGCTGCCCACCATGCTCTGCGAACCCATCCCAGCCGGACACAGCAGCGTGCTCATGCCGCCGCCAGCGGCGCTGAATCCACCAGCTGCGGCGCCAGCCGCAGGCAGGTATCACCCGCGGGGGCCTGCAGCATCTGGGCCTGGCGGATCTTGGAAATCATGCGGGTGGTGGTGACGCGGGTGGCGCCAATCAGCTCGCCGATGCGCTCGTGGGTGAGGCGGAAGGGCAGGTCGCACCAATCGCCGCAACGGCGGCCCATGCGGCGCACCAGCAACGCCAGCAGGGCATGCAGGCGCTGCTCGGCACTGCCGAGATGGCGGATGCGCAGCAGCTGCAGCGTCCACTCGTTCACCGGGTCAAACCCTTCGCCAGCCCGGGGCTGGGCCTCGCTGCTGAACACCAGCGGCGTCAGCGCCTCCACGCACACCCCTTCGCTGCAGAGGCGATCGGTGCGCAGCTGATCCCCCGGCTGCAGGAAGGCCAGGGTCATGCCCTCGGTTTCCTCGCAGGGGCAGTACACCCGGGCCATCCCCTCCAGCACTTCAATGCAACTGCCCTCGGGCCGCAGGGAGGGATCCAGCAGCACGGTCTGGCCCACCGGCATCCGCACGGCACTCACAGGGGCATCAGGCAGGAAACGGAAACTCATGGGTCCCGGACGAACGGGCTAATTGCGAATGCGTCGCAACCTAAACAAGACCCGGCCCTTTTGCAAGCGATTCTCAGTAGCAAGTCCTATTGCGTCCGTCTGGCCCGCGGTGGCGGCTGGCTGCACGGCCGCCAGCCCGAGTGCCCGTCAAGCGGATCCAGGGGTGGTACCACTGATGGCGCGCAGTGGTACCACCCGCGGAGAGCGGCT
>BJHC01000340.1 GCA_014191535.1 Cyanobium sp.
CTGGAACTCTCCTGCTGGCGCTGGAGCCGGCTGGGGCTGGGGGCCGTGGCGGTGGCCCTGCTGCTGGGGTTGGTGAGCCTGCTGCAGCGGCTGCGGTTGGCGGCGGGGTTCGGCCTGCCGCAGCTGCCCGCCTAGGGGCGGGCCTAAAGCTCCAGCGGATCTGGGTCGATGGCCAGGGACACATCCCGCGGCAGCTGTTGCCGCAGCTCCGTTTCCACCGGCAGCGGTAGCTCTGAATCGGCCGGGCCGTGCAGCAGCAGCTGCCAGCGGCTGTTGCCCGCCACCCGTGCCACCGGCGCCGGCGCAGGGCCAATGATCAGCCACCCCTGCCGATCGCTGTGCTCGCGAATGCGTTCCGCCAGGCTGGCGGCGGCCGTGGCGGTGCGGCTGGCGGAAGGTCCTGCCAGCCGCAGCAGGCAGGCCCGGCTGAAGGGCACCAGCCCGGCGGAGCGCCGTTGTTCCAGCTCCTCCCGCAGGAAGGCCTCGTAGCGCCCATCCACCAGGTGACGGATCACCCGGTGCTCGGGGCTGTAGGTCTGCACCAGCACCTCGCCCGGGCGATCGCCGCGCCCGGCCCGCCCCGCCAGCTGCAGCAGCAGTTGCAGGCTCTCCTCGGCGGAGCGCAGATCGGGGCGATGCAGCAGGCCATCGGCCGCCAGCACCGCCGCCAGGGTCACCTGCGGCAGGTCCATGCCCTTGGCCAGCATCTGGGTGCCCACCAGCACATCCGCCTCGCCGGCGGCAAACCGCTCCAGCAGCAGGCGATGGCCATCGCGGCCGCGGGTGGTGTCGCGGTCGAAGCGCAGCAGCCGCAGGCCCTCCAGTTCCTGCTCCAGGTGCTCGAGCACCTGCTGGGTGCCGGCGCCGAACGGTTTGAAGGCGGTGGAACCGCAGTGGCCGCAGTGGCTGCTGATCTCGGCCCGGTGGTCGCACCAATGGCAGCGCAGCCAGGCCCGATCCCGTTGCCGGTGCACGGTCAGGGCCACATCGCAGTGGGGGCACTGCACCACCTCGCCGCAGCTGCGGCAGCTCAGGAAGCTGCTGTAGCCGCGCCGCGGCACCAGCACCACCGCCTGGTTGCCGCTGCCGGCCAGGGCCTCCAGCCGCTCCATCAACGGCCGGCTCACCAGCCGCCGGTGGCCGTCCGCCAGTTCCTGCCGCATGTCCACCAGGTGCACCGGTGGCAGGGGGCGATCGGCGATGCGGCGCGGCAGCTGCAGCAGGGTGGCTCCGCCGGGTTGCCCCTGACACCGCAACCAGCTCTCCAGGCTGGGGGTGGCGCTGCCCAGCAGCACCCGGCAGCCGCTGAGCTGCGCCCGCAGCTTGGCCACGTCGCGGGCGTGGTAGCAGGGCATCGGGCTGTCCTGCTTGTAGGAGCGGTCGTGCTCCTCATCCAGCACCAGCAGCCCCAGCCGCGGCACCGGCAGGAACACCGCCGAGCGGGTGCCCACCACCAGCAGGGGCGGTTGATCGTCGCCGGCCGCCTCCAGGCAGCGCCGCCAGGTGGCGATGCGTTGCCCCTCGCTGCATCCGGAGTGGTATTCCGCCACCGCGGCGCCGAAGCGCCGCCGGCAGCGATCCAGCAGCTGCGGAATCAGGCCGATCTCCGGGGTGAGCAGCAGCACGGACTGGCCCTGGCGGAGGCAGGCCGCCGCCGCCTGCAGATACACCTCGGTTTTGCCGGCGCCGGTGACGCCCCAGAGCAGCAGGTGTTGGCCCGGTGGGGCCGCCTCGATCGCGGCGAGGGCCTTGGCCTGATCGCCGGTGAGCTGCTGCGGAGCCTCCAGCGGGCCCGACGGGTCAGCGGGGCTGCGGGGCCGCAGCTCGCGGCGCAGCCGTTGCCGGCGCACCAGGCCATCCACCACCGCGCGGCTCACGCCCGCCTCCGCCAGCAGCTCCCGCTGCCAGCCGGATCCGCCCTGGCGCTGCAGGGTGTCCAGCAGCAAGGCCTGCCGCTCCGTGGGTGGTTCGGAGGTCGGATCAGGGAGCTGGTCGGCCGGCCCGGTCTCGGGCCTCAGCTCCAGCCAGGCCTGGCGCTGCTGGCCCCGGGCCCGCCCTTGCCGCTGCTGCCCCAGCCAACCGGGGG
>BJHC01000341.1 GCA_014191535.1 Cyanobium sp.
CCCGCCAGCAAAATCGGCGTTTTGATCGAGCTGGCCGCCGGTAGGGGCCGCTCCGGGTTGAGTTGGGCGAAGCGGCCGTCATCCAGCACCAGCAGGTAGCCGCTGGCCTGTAGGTCCTTGTGCACCGAGGCCAATTGGGCCCACTTCTGGCTCAGGCCGGTGAGCTCACTGCGGGGCTCAAACCGGCCCAGCCCCAGGCCGCGGGGCAGGCTGCTCAACCCGGGCGTTGCCAACGACGCGGGGACGGCGGGGCCGGGTTGACCTGAGCCCGCCAGGCGGGGGGCCAACAGTTTGAGGGCGGTGCCGGTGATCACCCCCAACCCCAGGCCCATCACCAGCAGGCGCAGCACCAACTGCAGCGGTGCCCCCCAGCCGGGGGTGCTGCTGGGGCGGTTCGGGCGGCTGGCGCTCACAGGCTGGTGGGGCTGGGCACGGGCCAGACCTTAGGGGCTCTGCCGCTGGGTTGCCCAGCGCAGCTGGCGCACCATGCCCCGCAGCAGGGCCACCTCACTGGCCCGCACCTGGGCGCGCTGCAGCAGGGCCCGCACCTTGCCCATGCGGGCCTCGGCCGTGTGGGGATAGAGAAAGCCCACCTCCAGCAGCAGCTCCTCCGCATCCGCCAGGGCGGCCTCCAGATCCCCCCGCCGGCACAGCTCCTCCGCGGCCTGCGGCGCTGCCTCTGCCGCCTGTGGAACCGAAGGCCCGAGCGGCTGCTGCAGCGCGTGCAGGCAGATCGCCACCGCATGGGAGAGGTTGAGCGAGGCGTAGGCCCCATCGGTGCTCAGCCGCAGCACCCGCCCCGCCTGCAGCAGTTCCTGGTTGGTGAGCCCGCGATCCTCCCGACCAAACACCAGGGCCCCGCGGCATCCCGGCTCGGGTCGGGCCGCCTGCAACCATCCCAGGGCTTCGGCCGGACCACTCAGCGGCAACCCCTCCGGTTCCATGCGGCCGCTGGTGGCCACCACCCGGGTGCAGTCCGCCACGGCGCTGGCCAGATCGGGAAACAGTTGGGCCCGCTCGAGCAGGGCCTCGGCGTGCACCGCCATCAACCGGGCTTCTTCCCCCCGGTGATCGCAGCGCGGGGCCACCAGCCGCAGATCGTGGATGTTGAAGTTGGCGCAGAGCCGGGCCACGCTCCCCACGTTGAGGGGACCGGCCGGCTCCACCAACACCACCGCCACGCTCACGTGAGCGTGTGCAGGTAGGCCAGCAGGTCGGCCATGGCCTGGGGTTCGGGCTGGAACCGGGGCATGGGGGGCGTGCGTCCGCTCACCACCTGCTGAATCAGCTGGCGGTTGTTCTTGCGGCTGTTCACCCCGTGCAGGTTGGGCCCCACCAACCCCTGGGCGGCGATGCCATGGCAGCCGGCGCAGTTGATCAGAAACAGTTGCTCACCGCGCTCGCCGGAGCCGCTGAGCTGCAGGGTGCTGCGGGTGTAGGGATCGCTGCGGGCCGCCGGCAGCAACACCACCAGGGCCACCACGGCCACGCACACGGCCGCCACCAGCATCAGGGCGGAGATCAGGCCGCGCCGGCTGGCGGTGGGGGGCGCCGCCACGGAAGGAGTGGACGGTGCGCTCACGTTGCTGATCTCACAACGCAGATGTCAAAACGAACCACTGGATCAGCAGGTTGGGGCATGGGCGTGGAAGAATTGTGCAACCAGACCCGTGTTTCCACCCATGATCGAACCCCTGCTTTGCGGCATCGTGCTCGGTCTGATTCCCGTGACGTTGGCGGGTCTGTTCGTGGCAGCCTGGAACCAGTACCGCCGCGGCAGCGCCCTGGGGGGCTGATCGTCTCAGGATTTTCGAGCGTCAGAGGCGTTGCAGCAGCAGCACGGTGCTGCCCCCATAGCGCTTCTGTTTGTTGAGTTGCCAACCCGCCTCCAGGGGCGGGACCGCATCGCTGGAGCACTCCAGCAGCAGCAGGCCAGAGGGCCGCAGCCACTCCCCGTCGCGCAAGGCTCGGCAGATGGGGCCATAGAGCCCTGCGGCGTAGGGGGGGTCGGCGTAGATCAGATCAAAGGGCTCGAGCCCCTCGATTGTCTGCTGCAGCCAGCGCAGCACCTCCTGTCTGACCACCG
>BJHC01000342.1 GCA_014191535.1 Cyanobium sp.
CGGAGCGCACCGCCTCAGCCACATAGGCCGCGGCGAAGAAAGTGAGCACCCAGGCGGCGCGCCAAACCCGATCGGGGGCCAGACCACCGGGCAACAGAAACCCAAGGATGTTTTGCCCGAGAAACAGCAGGGTGATCAGCGGCGCCCCGCGGATGAACTCGATGTAGAGCACCGAGCCCCAGCGCAGCAGCGGCAGTTCACTGCGCCGGCCCAGGGCCAGGGCCACCCCCAGGGGGAAGCACAGCAGAATCGCGAAGGTGGATTGCACCAGGGTGAGCAGCAGGCCGCCCCAATCGCTGGGACGCACCGCCAGCAGGCCCAGCCCGCCGCTGATCAACACCATGCCCACCAGATAGAGCACGGGCCAGAGCAGCGGCAGCCCGCGGCGCCACGGGGGCGGCAACTCGTTCCCCCAGCGACCGGCCGCCCAGCGCACCCCCAGCAGCAGCAGGGCGATGGCCCACCACCGGGCCTGAAGGGCGAGGCTGAGCTGCAGAAACAGCGGAGCCAGCAGCGCCAGCCCCCCCAGCAGCACCGCGGCGATGCGGTCGTTGGGCGGCCAGGCGCGACCCCGCAACACGCCCCAGCTCAGGCCGGTGGCGGCGGCCAGCAGGCTGGTGAGCAGCCACAGGCGCCACTGCTGTTCCAGGGGGTAGCGGCCCACGGCAAACAGGGTGCTGTTCACCTGCACCACGGCCCAGTCGGCCTGGAACAGGGCCCAGCGCAGGAACGCACCCCCCAGACCGAGCAGCAGGCCCACCAGCACCAGGGTGATCACCCCATCGGTGCGGCTAGCGAACAGCTCGCGCCGCAGGCGCAGGATCCAGCGATCGGGTCCGAGGCGTTCCATCAGCGCTCCTTGAGCTGGACCAGCTGGTTCAGCCCGTTCATCAGGGCCGAGATCAGCAGATCCAGCACCAGATAGGCCCCCAGCAGGATCAGCATCACCTCCACCGCCCGGCCGCTCTGGTTCAGGGTGGTTTCCGCCACGGAATAAAGGTCGCTGTAGCCGCAGGCCACCGCCAGGGAGGAGTTCTTGGCCAGGGAGATGTACTGGCTGTTGAGGCCGGGCACGATCACCCGCAGGGCCTGGGGCAGCACGATGTGGCGCAGGGTCTGCAGGGGCATGAACCCCAGGGAGCGCGCCGCCTCCCACTGCCCCTGGGGCACGGAGGCCACCCCCCCGCGCACCACCTCGGCGATGAAGGCGCCGGTGTACACCACCAGACCGGTGAGCAGGGCACCGAACTCCACCGAGAGGCGCAGCGGCGCATGCCACACGCCCGCCTCCAGGTGGGGGCCCGCCCAGGTGAGGTGCAGCGGATCGGTGAACCAGCCCAGGTAGAGACCGGAGCGGGCCAGCACCAGGCCCGGCAGCTGCAAGGCATCGCGGCCGTTGGGCAGGGCCAGAAACACCACGAAGTACCAGAACACCAGCTGCAGCAGCAGCGGGATGTTGCGGATCACCTCCACGTACACCCGAGCCAGGCGCCGCAGCAGGCCATTGCTGCTGAAGGAGGCGGTGCCCACCAGGGTGCCCAGCAGCGTGGCCCCCACCAGGCCCGTCACCACCACCCGCAGGGTGTTGGCCAGGCCCGCCAGCAGGGCGCGCCAGTAGGGGAGGCTGGCGTCGTAGGGCAGCACGGTTTCGGAGATGTCGAAACCGGCGGGGTTCCCCAGCCAGCGCCAGCTCAGCAGCAGCCCGGCGGCGGTGAGGTTGCGCACCAGGTTGCCCAGCAGGAAGGCCACCACCACCAGCACCGCCAGGGCCACGGCCCCCTGCACGATCCAGGGGATCCAACGGCGGTCGCGCCACCAGGGCGTGACCGCAGGGGTGGTGCCCGCAGCGGCCATCAACGGAAGGGCGGCGAATAGATCAGGCCGCCCTGGTTCCACTGGCGGTTGAGGCCCCGCTCCAGCTTCAGCAGCGAGCCGCTGCCCACGTTGCGCTCGAAGATCTCGCCGTAGTTGCCCACGGCCTTGAGGGCCAGCACCACGAAGTTGGCGGGCAGGCCCAGCTGCTTGCCGAAGTCACCCTCCACCCCGAGGAAGCGGCGCAGGTCGGCGAGGTTGGC
>BJHC01000343.1 GCA_014191535.1 Cyanobium sp.
GCGGATCTGGCTCTTGGTGGGCGACCCGCAGAGGTAGCCGCGGCTGCGACGCAGCTGGTGGCCGCAGAGGGAGGCATCCATGGTGCCCTCGCGGATGTAACGGGGCTTGCGGTCGAAGAAGTCGTATTCCTTCTCCGGCCACCAGGTGAAGCGGTAGCGGGGCTCCACCTCCGCCTGGTCTTCAAAGGTCTGCACCCGCAGCAGCATGTCCACCCGCAGCACTTCGTCGTCGGGGAAGAAGTACTGGCGCCGCGAACGCCACAGCCCCAGGTTGCGGTTGAACCACCGCCGCAAGGTGGTGTCGAGCTGAATGCGACTCCCGCTGCCGCCCACCCGCGCCGAAGACACCGGATGCACGCGCGTCACCAAGTCCCGCAGGTGCGCCAACGCCGATGCCTCAAACAACGACTCGTCACAGTCGTCATAGCGGCGCCGGCCAGTTCTGGCCAAACCCCATAGGGTGAAACAACCTTTTCTCCAGGATTCAGCGCGCCTGTGCCCGCCGCAGGGGATTTCCTCCCCGCCGAGCCCACCAACGCCCCCCTCAGCCTTCCTGATCCGGAGGGCGATTTTGCTGCGCCTGAAGACCCCAGCAGCCGCCGGCTGCTGAAGCTGCTGCTGGTGGCCTCCCCCCACCACCGGGCCACGCCAGACCTGCGGGGCCTGATGGCCTTCCTGGAACACGAGGACTTCGGCTTTGACGTGCAGCTGGACGTGGCCGATCCGGCCCTGCGGCCGGAGCTGCTGGAGCTGCACCGCCTGGTGGCCACCCCGGCGCTGATCAAGCTGGAGCCCAGCCCGCGGCAGGTGTTCGCCGGCAACACGCTGCTGCATCAACTGCGCAACTGGCTGCCCCGCTGGCAGCAGCTGGAGGTGGTGAGCGGCCTGGGCATGAGCCTGCGGCCCGTGGAGAGCGACGGCAGCCGCACCCAGCGGGAACTGCAGCTGGAAGACCAACTGCTGGTGCTGCGCCAGGAGAACGAAACCCTGATCGAGCGGCTGCGGGTGCAGGAGCGGCTGCTGCGGATGGTGGCCCACGAACTGCGCACCCCCCTCACCGCCTCCAAGCTGGCCCTGCAGAGCCTCAACCTGGGCCAGATCGATCAGCTGCGCTTCCGCGATGTGCTCGGGCGGCGCCTGGATGACATCGAGCAGCTCTCCAAAGACCTCCTCGAGGTGGGCACCACCCGCTGGGAGGCGCTGTTCAACCCCCAGCGGCTGGCCCTGGGCCCCGTGGCCGCCGAAGCGATCCTGGAGCTGGAGAAGCTCTGGGTGGGCCGCGGCCTGGAGCTGATCACCGACATCCCCACCGACCTGCCGGATGTGTTCGCCGATCAGCGCCGCATGCGCCAGGTGCTGCTCAACCTGCTGGAAAACGCCTTCAAGTACTCCCCCGACGGCGGCCGGGTGAGCCTCACGATCCTGCACCGCACCAGCCAGTGGCTGCAGGTGAGCATCTGCGATTCGGGGCCGGGTATCCCCCGCGATGAGCAGGAGCGGATCTTCCTGGAGCGGGTGCGGCTGCCGCAGACCTCCTCCACCACCTCCGGCTTCGGGGTGGGGCTGTCGGTGTGCCGGCGCATCACCGAAGTGCACGGCGGGCGCATCTGGGTGGTGTCGGAGCCCGGTGAGGGGGCCTGCTTCCACTTCACCGTGCCGGTGTGGGATGGCCAGGGGGCGGCCTGATTGACGAAGGGCCCCTCCGACCCGTAACGTCACCGCATCGGAGGCGCAGAGGCTCAAAAGCCAAGCGCAGCAAGGGTTCCGGCTCCATCAGCCCACCCCGAGCAGCTTCCGAGTCCTAGCCCCCATCGTCTAGAGGCCTAGGACACCTCCCTTTCACGGAGGCGACAGGGGTTCGAATCCCCTTGGGGGTATCTCTCAAAGGGCGGTCCAATAGGCCGCTTTTTTTGTGGGGCCAAGGCCCCGGGCGCTCAGCCCGCCAGGGCGCAGCGGCGCTGGGCCTCCAGCTGCACGGCCCGCAGGTTGGAGGCCAGGTCGTCCCGCAGGCGCTGCTCGATCAGGCCGATGGGCATGCCCACACAGCCCTGCACGGTGAGTTCATAGAGC
>BJHC01000344.1 GCA_014191535.1 Cyanobium sp.
TCCATCACGGCAGCGCGCCCGTGGTGTTTGCCCTGCCAGAGGCCCCCTTTGCCGTTGTGGTGTTTGGCCTTTGGCAGCCACCCATGGCCGAAGACACCGCGTCGGCCGCGGAAGCCCTGGACCCCCTCCAACGGGATGATTGGCGTTTCTGGGTGGTGAGCAGCCGCCACCTGCATCCCGAACGCCGCACGATCGGACTCAACCCACTGATCCGTGCCCATGGGGAGGGGTGCTCCCCCAATGATGCGGCGGAGCAATTGGAGGCGTTTAAGGTCCAGAACCCAACCGAAACCTGAGCATTCCATGGCCCTGTCCCGTGTCGGCCCCCGCTTGCGGCGCTTGGCACGGGCGGCATCTCTTCTGCTTCTGTTGCCGCTGGCGCTGCCCGCGGGCACCGCTCAGGCCCTGGAAGAGGTGGTGGTGGAGTTGCCACTGCTCGACACAACCCTGCGCGTTCGGCTCGACGAGCTGAACTCGCCTGAGGCGCTGCTCAACGGCGACACGGCCCTAGCAGAGCTGGATCGCGCCTCCCGGGGGCGCGTTGGTGAGGCCCTGGTCGCGCTGCTCAACCAACGCCTGCCCCTGAGCCTCACGAAAGCCGCCAGCGCCTCCGTCGGCTCCCCCCTGTTGGAGCAGGCACTGTTGCTGGTCTCGTCCCTGGGAACCGTCGAGGGACGGCCCGCCGATACCTCCGGGCAGACCCTGGAGGCCACCCTTCGGCGCGCCATGGCCGAGGCTCCGGATGGCAGGCCCACCCTGCTCCAGGTGATGAAGGCGATTCCGGGCAAACGGGCTCGCCTGAACCTCAGCCAAGTCGGTTTCGCGCTGCAGCGGCTCTTGCAGCAACGGGAGTTGGCGAATCGTCTGCTGGCCCAGGTACCAGCCGCTGCCGTGCCGCCTGTGGCAGCGAACCAGTCCTCCAGCCGTGCCGTGCTCAGCAGCACGGTGATGTTGCCGGTGCGGCACCGCCCCCAACCCCTGCAGTTGCTCGTGCTGCAACCTCAGGCGGCTGCCAATGGCCGGCTGGTGTTGATCTCCCATGGGCTCTGGGATAGCCCCACCAGCTTTGAGGGTTGGGGGCGCCGCCTGGCGGCACAGGGGTACACCGTGGTGCTGCCGTGGCATCCGGGCAGCGACCAGCAGCAACAGCATGAGGTGCTCAGCGGCCAAGCGGCGCCGCCCTCCGCGGAGGAGTTGGCCCTGCGTCCGCTGGACCTGACGGCCGTGATCGATGCCGTCGCCTCGGGCCAGCTGGCCACTGCGACAGCGCTCGACAGCAGCCGTGTGGTGGTGCTGGGCCACTCCTGGGGGGCCACCACGAGCCTGCTGATGGCCGGACTGGTTCCCACGGATTCCAAGTTGCTGCGGCGCTGCAGTGATGTGACCGATGCCGATCGCAACCTCAGCTGGACCCTGCAGTGCAGCTGGGTCTCAGCGGTGAGGCGCGCCGCCATCAATGACGAACGGATCATTGCCGTGGTGGCGGTGAGTCCACCGATGTCGCTGTTGTTTCCGCGGGAACGAGAGCAACGCCTCAACACACGGGTGCTGCTGGTGAGCGGCAGCCACGATTGGGTGGTTCCTCCCGATCCGGAGGCCATCCGGCCGCTTCAGGGTCGCGATCTGCAGGGGCACCAGCTGGTGCTGGTGCAGGGGGGCGATCACTTCAACCTGCGCCCGCGGGCCGATGCCCAGGGTGGGGTGTTGGGGGCGCTGATGCTCGCCTGGACCGACGCGGCCTTTGCTGCGGGCCCGCGGGTCAGGCCTGCACCGGGGGTGGCCCCATTGCTGCCCAAAGGCGCCTGGGGCAGTGCTGAGCTGCCGCTGGCGGATGTCTCGCCGGCGTTGCGCTAGCTCGCTCAGCGCGCCGTTCACCCCCGGCAGTGGCCGTGCTGCCCCGTGCGTAACAGCCTGCGACTGCGGTGGAGGTTGGCTCACGGAGCCTGGTGTGCCGCCCGTAGTTTTTCAGCCTGCCGCGGGGATCGAGCTGGAACCGTATTTCCTGCTGGAGCCCGGTGATGGACTGCTGCTCTGCGGCGCTGAGCGGCGCATC
>BJHC01000345.1 GCA_014191535.1 Cyanobium sp.
TCGTAGTGGAGGGTCACCCGATCGGTGGTGATGTATTTCATGTCAATGAACTCGCCGCGGCGCTCCTGGCAGAGCTCCATCAGCGTGCCGTTGTAGGTGTTGGGGGTGTAGATCTCGAGCTTCACGTAGGGCTCTTCGATCGATTCACGCTTCTGCGGATCCGGCAGGGTGGCGGGGTTGTCCACCATCAGGGTGCCGCCGTCGATCATGTTCACCTGATAGATCACCGACGGTGCGGTGACGATCAGGTCGAGGTCGTATTCACGCTCCAGGCGCTCCTGCACGATCTCCATGTGCAGCAGCCCCAGGAAGCCGCAGCGGAAGCCGAAGCCCATGGCGCTGCTGGTTTCCGGCTCGTACTTGAGGGCCGCATCACTGAGCTGCAGCTTGTCGAGGGCCTCACGCAGGTCGGGGTACTGGTCGGCATCGGTGGGGAACAGGCCGCAGAACACCATCGGCTTGGCCTCGGTGTATCCAGGGAGCGGTTCAGCCGCCGGGTTGCTCACCAGGGTGATGGTGTCGCCCACCCGGGCATCGGCCACCGCCTTGATGGAGGCCGCCAAATAGCCCACTTCACCGGCGTGCAGGCTCTCGACCTGGCGCTGATCGGGGGCCATCACCCCCACCTCATCGAGCTCATAGGTTTTCTTGCTGGCCATCAGCAGCACCTTGTCGCGCTTGCTGATGGAGCCTGAAATCACCCGGAAGTAGACGATCACCCCGCGGTAGGGGTCGTAGTAGGAGTCGAAGATCAGCGCCCGCAGGGGCTCTTCCACCCGATCCGGCGGCGGCGGCACCCGATCCACCACCGCCTGCAGGATGTCGAACACCCCCAGGCCCGTTTTGGCGGAGCACGGGATGGCATTGGAGGTGTCGAGGCCGATGATCGCCTCGATTTCCTCGCTGATCCGCTCTGGATCAGCACCGGGCAGGTCGATCTTGTTGAGAACGGGAATGATCTCCAGGTCGTTCTCAATGGCCAGGTACACGTTGGCCAGGGTCTGGGCCTCCACCCCCTGGCTGGCATCCACCACCAGCAGGGCGCCTTCGCAGGCCTGCAGGGATCGGCTCACCTCATAGGAGAAGTCGACGTGGCCGGGGGTGTCGATCAGGTTGAGGATGTAGGTCTGGCCATCGGCCGCCTTGTATTCCATGCGGGCGGCTTGGAGCTTGATCGTGATGCCGCGTTCACGCTCCAGTTCCATGTTGTCGAGGAACTGCTCCTGCATGTCCCGGGCCGCCACGGTGCCCGTTTCCTGCAGCAGTCGATCGGCCAGGGTCGATTTGCCGTGGTCGATGTGGGCAATGATGCAGAAATTGCGGATCCGTGAGGCGGGAACGTCGGTCATTCGCTGGCGGCTTCCCGGCTCGGGACGTGGGATCTCAGTGGGTCGATCCTAGGGAGACACCCCTGAGCTTCCGCCCATGGCCCACCCGTGGTGATCGTGAATCTCACCGGTGCGCTGCACCCTGGCTAAGGAAAGGGGGCCCCACGCCCCAAGGCCATGGCCCACAGCTCCTCGGTGGTCTGCCTGCACCACCGCCCTCTGATGGTGTTCGGGGCGCCTGGGCGGTATGTGCAGGGGCCGGGGGCCACCCATGAACTCGGCCGCGAACTGAAGCGATTGGGATTGCGTGGCCCGGTGCTGTTCGTGGCCGGAGGCACCGCCCAACGGGACCTGCAGCCGATCTGGCGCACGGTGCTGCCCGCCGAAGGACTGGAACCGCTCGTGGAGCCATTCGGTGGTGAATGCAGCGACGCGGAAATCAACCGGCTGATCCAACGGGGACAGGGCCAGCGGGCTGTGGCGGTGGTGGGCGCTGGTGGGGGCAAAGCCTCCGATGCGGCACGGGCCGTGGCCGATGCCCTGGAGCTGCCGGCGATCATCACGCCGACCCTGGCCAGCACCGACTCCCCCTGCAGCGCCCTGTCGGTGATCTACGACGGGGCTGGGGAGGTCAGCGGTTTTCGCTTCTACAACCGCCACCCGTGGTTGGTGCTGGTGGACACCTCGGTGGTGGCCCGGGCCCCCAAACGCCAGTTGGTCGGCGG
>BJHC01000346.1 GCA_014191535.1 Cyanobium sp.
CCTCGACCTGGCCGCAGCAGAAGCCACCCCCGTGGCTCTGACTGCCCCCGCCATCGGCTGAGGCCCACTGGGTTGAGCCACGGCTCAACTGAGCTCAAGAGCCCCTGCGCAAGCAGGGGCTTTTTTGTGTTCAGGCCTTGCGCCAGTGCACCGGTTTGCGGCGGCTGGGATACAGCTCCCGGCAAAGACCACACACGGTGCCATCGCAGCCGCGGGCGGTGCAGTGTTCGCGGCCGTAAAAAATGATCTGCAGGTGCAGCTTGTTCCAGGCCTCCTGGGGGAACAGACCCTTGAGATCGCGCTCGGTCTGCTCCACGTTCCGTCCCTGGCTCAACCCCCAGCGCTGGGCCAGGCGATGGATGTGGGTATCCACCGGGAAGGCGGGCACACCAAAGGCCTGGGCCATCACCACCGAGGCGGTCTTGTGGCCCACCCCCGGCAACGCCTCCAACTCGGCAAAGCTTTGGGGCACGGCGCCACCGTGGCGCTCCAGCAGCAGTTCCGAGAGGCGTTTGACGTTGCGGGCCTTGGTCTTGGCCAGGCCCAACTGGCGGATGTGGCTGAGGATCGTCTCCTCTGGCAAGGCCGCCATGGCCGCTGGCGTTGGACCAGCCGCAAACAACGCCGGCGTGACTTCGTTCACCTTCTTGTCGGTGCACTGGGCGCTGAGCAGCACCGCGATCAGCAGGGTGAAGGGGTCGCTGTGGTCGAGCGGGATCGGCGTTTCGGGGTAGTGCTGCTCCAACCGCTGCAGAACCAAGGCAGCACGCTCGCGCTTGTTCAAGGGTCGTCAGCCACCAGCGGATCAAGCTAGAAGCCCCCAAGCCCCGCGAGCCGCATGCGCAAGCCCCTGACTCCCCAGCTGGGCTGGATCCTCCTGGGATTGGCCACCGCCATGCCCCTGCCGTTGCGGGCGATGGAGGACCCCCATGCCGCGGGCCACAAGGGGGTGACGGTCACCACCCTGGTGCGTAGCGATCGCTCCTGGAATGGCACCCAGCTGCCGCCCTATCCCAGCGGCCAGCCTGAGGTGACCGTGCTTCGGATCCGCATTCCCGCAGGGGTGGCCCTGCCCCAACACCTTCACCCCGTGATCAATGCCGGCGTATTGCTGAAGGGCCGGTTGAAGGTGATCACGGATCGTGGGCAAACCAAGGTCTTGGCTGCAGGTGATGGGTTGATCGAGGTGGTGAATCAACTCCATGCCGGCAGGAGCCTGGGGCCCGGCCCAGCGGAGATCGTGGTGGTGTACGCCGGGGTCAAAGGGCTGCCCAACACCGTGGAAGACGCCCCGGCCAAGCCTGGTTTGTAGGCTCAGCCCAGCGCACTCAGCCCATGGGCAGCAGCTTCGGCGACCTCTTCCGGATCAGCACCTTCGGGGAATCCCACGGCGGTGGCGTCGGGGTGATCGTGGATGGCTGCCCGCCACGGCTGGAGCTGGATCTGGAAGCCATCCAGGCGGAGCTGGATCGGCGCAAGCCGGGTCAAAGCAAGATCACCACCCCCCGCAAGGAAGAGGATCGCGTCGAGATCCTCAGCGGCCTGCTCGATGGGGTCACCCTGGGCACACCGATCGCGATGGTGGTGCGCAACAAGGATCAGCGCCCACAGGATTACAAGGAGATGGAGGTGGCCTTCCGCCCCTCCCATGCCGATGCCACCTACCAGGCCAAATACGGCATTCAGGCCCGCAGCGGCGGCGGCCGGGCCTCAGCCCGCGAAACCATCGGCCGAGTAGCGGCGGGTGCCATCGCCAAACAACTGCTGGCCAAAGCCCACGGCACGGAAGTGATCGCCTGGGTGAAGCGCATTCACACGCTGGAGGCCCAGGTGGATCCCGCCCTGGTGAGCCTGGAGGCGGTGGAGAGCAACATCGTGCGCTGTCCCGATGCCGCCATGGCCGAGCAGATGATCGAGCGGATCGAGGCGATCGGCCGCGACGGCGATTCCTGTGGTGGCGTGATCGAATGCGTGGTGCGTCAGGCCCCGGTGGGCCTGGGCATGCCCGTGTTCGACAAGCTGGAAGCCGACTTGGCCAAGGCGGTGATGTC
>BJHC01000347.1 GCA_014191535.1 Cyanobium sp.
CGCCAGCCCTCCACCCGGGCCTGGCTGAGCGCCCAGCTGCGCGACAGCACCCGGATCGAAGCCGCCCAGGCCGCCCCCGCGGACCCTTGCCAAAAGCTGTACCGGGCTCTCATTGCTCCCCTGGCCGCCACGTGGCTCCTTGGCGACACCCACACGGTGGTCGCCCCCATCGGTCGCCGGCCCCATCCGTTGTTGGGGGAGATCTGGTGTGCGGTAGCCCCCGGGTCGGGTGAAGGTTTGCCGGCGCACAGCCAGTTCACCTTGCTGGAACACCGGCCGGAGGCCTGCCTGGTGGAGGTGGTGATCGCCACGGGCCGACCCCACCAGATCCGCATTCATGCGGCCTGCCTGGGGGCGCCGCTGCTGGGGGATCCCCTCTATGGGCCCGGCGGGCAGGCCCGCCCCGATGCCTTGCCCGGCTACGCCGGCTACAGGCTGCATGCCCATCGGCTGCGGCTGTTGCGGCCCGATGGCTCTGGCCTGGAGCTGGAGGCCCCGCTACCTCAGGAATTGCAGCAGCCGTTGGATCAACCGCGCTCGAAGGCCAGCAGCCGCGAGAAATAGAAGGGGGCCTTGTTGAGGCTGCGGCGCTTGAGCACAAAACCCTCGGCCTCAGCCGCCTTCACGATCCCCTTCTCCCGCAGGGTGTAGGCGCGGGTGGTTTTGCTCGGGCCCGGGAATAGCTGGCCGATCTTCTTCAGCACCGCCAGCACCGGCGTGTAGGGGGCAAAGCTCACGATCAGGTGCTGCTCGGCCAGGCCGGCCAGGTGGCGCACCATTTCTTCGGCGGGCTGCTGCGGGTAGTGGATGAACACATCCAGGCAGATCACCGTGTCGTAGCGGCCAGTGAGCCCCTCCAGATCCGAGGCCTGGAACTGGATTTTCCCGGGGGCGATTCCCGCCTCAGCGGCGCGCCGGGCGGCCTCCTGCACCATCGCCTCGGAGAGGTCGGAGGCGGCGATCGAGCCCGCTCCGGCCTGGGCCAGGGGCAGGGTGAGGCTGCCCACGCCGCAGCCGGCATCGCAGAAGCTGCGGCCCGCCAGGTTGCCCTGCTCCTGCAGCCAGGCGAGCACGTTGTCCACCGTTTTCTGGTGGCCGATGCGGATGTTGCGCTGCACCCGGTTCACCTCGGTGCTGTCGCTGTAGATGCGGTTCCAGCGGTCGAAGCCGGTGGTTTCGAAGTAGCCCTTCACCTCCTGCTTTTCGGCCTGTTTGTCGGCCTGGGAGGTGGGCAGCAACTGCTCGGTGGGCATCGACGCGAACCGGGGCGGAGAACGGTGTGGCGCGGATCCTATTCAGGCCGCCCGTCGCCAGTGCAGGCGCTCGGCCGTGCCGCTCCAGCGCAGGGTCTCCCGCAGGGGCAGCCCGCGCAGCTGCGCCGTGCAGTCGTGCGCCTGCCCCAGCACGCGGCGGGGCAGCACCGTGGCGGCGGCGATGGCGCGGTCGGCGTCGCCACTCCAGCGGGCCAGCCGGCAGACCGCCTCCAGCAACGGCAGGGTCACCCCCGCCAGGGTGCCGTCCTCCAGCCGGCAGCTGCCGTTCTCCACGATCAGGGCCCGCTCATCCCAGCGGTGCACCCCATCCGCCAGGCCATAGGGGGCCAGGGCATCGCTCACCAGCACCACCTGCTCCGGTGCCAGCCTCAGCAGCAGCACCGCCATCGCCGGCGCCACGTGCACCCCCTCGGCGATCAGCCCCAGGGCCACATGGCCCTCTAGGGCCGCCGCGGCGATGGGGCCCGGGCTGCGGTGATGCAGCCCTGGCATCGCGTTGAAGGCATGGGTGAGCATCCCCACCCCCTGCTCAAACGCCTGTGTGGCCTGCTCCTGGTTGGCTTCGCTGTGGCCCAGGCTCACCAGGATCCCCAGGTGTCGCAGCTCGGCGATCACCGCGTCGGCCCCCGGCAGCTCCGGGGCCAGGGTCACCAGGGCGATCTCCTGTGCAAAGCCGCCGATGCGTTGCTCCAGTGCCGCCAGGCTGGGGGTCTCCAGGTGCTGGCTGGGGTGGGCGCCCCGCCGGGCCGGCGCCAGGAAGGGCCCCTCTAGGTG
>BJHC01000348.1 GCA_014191535.1 Cyanobium sp.
AGGGCCTCCGCACCGGCACAGGCATGCACGGTGATCAATTCAGCCCCAAGCCCCGCAGCGCTGCGGCAGGCGCCGGCCATGGTGGCGGGGATGTCGTGGAACTTGAGGTCGAGAAACACCCGCAGGCCCTGGTCCCGCAGCCGCTGCACCACCGGTGGGCCAGCCGCCACGAACAGCTCCAGGCCCACCTTGACCCAGCGCAGCTCGGGCACGGCGGCGGGGAAGGCCAGGGCCTGATCAGGGGCCATGCCATCGAGGGCCACGATGATCCGATCGGCGGCTGACCTGTTCACGCTGGATCGCGCTCGCTGAGGTGATCTCAGGCTACGAAGCGTGCTGATGACGTCAGCAAGGGGAGGCAACATGAAGCGCACGATCCCCGCACCCCATGCTGCCGCGCATCCTGCATCCCGAGCAGCTGCAGGGTTATCGCCTGGGCAGCCACGACCACTGCCGTCTGGCCCTGCTCAACAAACCCGACTCCGGCGGGTGCACGGTGTTTTTGGAAGTCCACGACCCCTGTGATCGGGTTCCACCCCACTCCCATCACCATGCCGCAGAGCTGTTTTTTGTGCTGCGCGGAACGGTGGTCTTCCACGTGGACGATCACTCGATCAGCGCCAGCGGAGGCGACTTTGTGGTGGTGCCGGACGAGGCTCTGCATGACCTGGAAAACCCTGGGCCTGAGCGGCTGTATCTGCTCACGGTGCTGAGCCGTGATGGCGGCTTCGCCGATCTGCTCGAGCACGGCATCCCCACACCACTGGATGCGGAAGACCTGGCAGTCCTCAGGTCGCTCTAACGCGCCTCAGCCCGCCACCAGCCGCCGAAACGTTTTCTTGCCCAGCTGCAGCACCTTGCCCTCCAGGGCGGCGGCATCGGCGAATTCCTGGTTGGGGTCCGCCAGCCGCTCGCCATCGAGCTTCACGCCCCCGCCCTGGATCTGGCGGCGGGCCTCGCTGCTGCTGGCGCAGATGCCCACGGCACTGAGCAGATAGAAGGCCTTGGCGGGGAAATTCACGGCCGCCAGCGACGCTTCCGGCACCTCGGCCTCCGCGGCACCACGGCCGCCGGCACCCCCCACCAGGGTGGCGGCATCCACCTGGGCCTGCCGGGCCGCCTCGGCGCCATGGCGCTGGCGGGTGACCTCCAGGGCCATGGCCTTCTGGCGCTCGCGGGGATTGGCCGGCAGCTGCGCCAGATCCAAATCGGTGAGCAGGGTGAGGTACTCCTCCACCACCGCATCGGGCACTTTTTCAAGCTTGGAATACATCGACAGCGGGTCTTCACTGAGGCCCACCGTGTTGCCAAGGCTTTTGCTCATCTTCTGCACGCCGTCGAGGCCCGGCAGGATCGGCAGCAACATGCCGAACTGGGGCCGCAGGCCGTGCTGGCGCTGCAGGTCGCGCCCCATGGCCACGTTGAACTTCTGATCGGTGCCCCCCAGCTCCAGGTCCGCCGCGATCGCCACGGAGTCGTAGCCCTGCAGCAAGGGATACAGGAACTCGTGCAGGGAGATCGGGGTGCCGGAGCCGTAGCGGTTGGCGAAGTCCTCCTTGGCCAGCATCTGGCCCACGGTGGCGATCCCCAGCAACTCGATCACCTGGGGCAGATCCAAGCCCGCCAGCCACTCGCTGTTGCGGCGCACCTCCAGGCGGCCGGGGGTCTCGAAATCGAGCAGGGCCCGGGAGGGATCCTGCCCCTGCCCGAGCTGCTGCAGGTAGGTGCGGGCGTTGGCCTCCACCGCCTCGGCGCTGAGCTGCACGCGGGTGGTGCTCTTGCCGGTGGGGTCGCCGATCCGGGCGGTGAAGTCGCCGATGATCAGCACCGCGGTGTGGCCCGCATCCTGGAAGGCCCGCAACTTGCGGAACAGGATCGAGTGCCCCAGGTGGATGTCGCTGCCCGTGGGGTCGATGCCGAGCTTCACCCGCAGGGGGCGCCCCTCCGCCATGGCTTGGGCCAGCCGAGCCGCCAGCTGCTGTTCCGGGTCCGCCGCCACCGCGGCCCCCTCGCCGGCGGGGAACAGGTCAGCCACC
>BJHC01000349.1:0-1538 GCA_014191535.1 Cyanobium sp.
GACCAGGCCACGATGCAATTGGTGCGCAAGGCATTTGACCCCGACGGCCTGGCCAATCCCGGCAAAATCTTCCCCACCCCCAAAACCTGCGGTGAGTCGCTGCGGCGGCTGGTGGAGCTGAAGGTGGAGGGGGTGGAGCTGCCTGAGGGCGCTGCTGTTTTCTAGGGCTCATCCCCGTCGTCGGGGGGCCAGGCCAGGTTCACCACCACCGGGGCGTGGTCGCTCGGCTGCTGGTTGGCGCGGGTTTGCTTGTGGATCACGCAGCCGGTGGCGCAGTCGAGCAGCTGCTCACACAGATAGATGTGGTCGATGCGCCAGCCCTGGTCACGCTCCCAGGCGCCGCTGCGGTAGTCCCACCAGCTCCAGTGGCCCCGCTCCGGTTCGAACACCCGGAACACATCGGTGAGTCGCTCCCCCAGCAGGGCCTGCAGGGCCTCCCGCTCCGCTGAGCTGGCCATGATCCCGCCGGTGTCGCGCGCCGGGTCGGGCAGGTCGCGGTCCTCCGGTCCGATGTTGAAGTCCCCGAGCATGCACAGGGGATCCCCCTGCTGCTCCTGCACCGCCAGGTAGCGCTGGAGGCAGGCCAGCCAGGCCAGCTTGTAGGGGTATTTGTCGCTGCTGAGGGAGCTGCCATTGGGCACGTAGAGGTTCAGCACCCGCACCCCATCCACCAGGGCGCTGATCACCCGCTTCTGCTCGCTGAGGGCCTCGGCTTCGGCATCGCCGGGCAGCAGGGCGCTGAAGCCGATCTGCACATCCTCCAGCGGCAGCCGGCTCACCAGGGCCACGCCGTTGTAGGCCTTCTGGCCGCTGATGGCGCAGCGGTAGCCGATCTGCTCAAAGGCCTGGTGGGGGAAGAGGTCGTCGGCCACCTTGGTTTCCTGCAGGCAGAGCAGATCCGGTTGCTCCTGCTCGAGCCAGGCCAGCACCTGCTCCAGGCGCGTGCGCACCGAGTTCACGTTCCAGCTGGCGATGCGCATTGGTTGCGGGGTGAGGGCGTGGTGCTGCCCACAGCTTCCCCCACCACTGGGCTGCCGCCGTAGCATTTCCGCACCTGAACCCAACGCCGCTGTCCGCGGGCTGGCCATGCTTTCCCGTCGTCTTCCGTTGTTGCTTGGCTTTCCGGCCGCTTGCCTGTGCTCGGTGAGCGCCCTGCAGCCAGCCGCCCGGGCTCAGTACAACCCCAACAG
Source organism: Cyanobium sp. (assembly GCA_014191535.1). Taxonomy (GTDB): domain Bacteria; phylum Cyanobacteriota; class Cyanobacteriia; order PCC-6307; family Cyanobiaceae; genus Vulcanococcus. Next base: position 1,191 of record BJHC01000349.1, read on the forward strand.
CAATTTCTCCGTCCAGGAACAGCGCACCTACGACGCCGGCCCTGGCGGCAGCAACCCGTCGTCCAAGGGGGGATCGATTCTCGATTCCACCAACCCGATGGACCTGCTGAACAAGCTCAAGCGGGGCACGGCCCTGGATGACGCCACCAACCCCACGGACGCCATCGATGCGGCGCTCAAGGAGTTGGAGGCGCAGGCTCCGGCGTCGGCATCCCGGCCGGGCTCGGCATCGACACCGCTGGTGAAGCAGCCTTAGGGCTCAGGGCCGCTTTGCGCAGGCTGCTGAGCCCCCAGCTCGCGGCCACCTGATCGAGCCGTGGGTCGGGCTTGTCCGGTTGGCGGCTCCGG
>BJHC01000349.1:1548-2030 GCA_014191535.1 Cyanobium sp.
CCCTGGCGGCAGCAACCCGTCGTCCAAGGGGGGATCGATTCTCGATTCCACCAACCCGATGGACCTGCTGAACAAGTTGAAGCGGGGCACGGCCCTGGATGACGCCACCAACCCCACGGACGCCATCGATGCGGCGCTCAAGGAGTTGAACGCGCAGTCGGCGCCTCCGGCGCCGGTTCGTCCTGGTTCTTCATCGGGGCAGCTGGTGAAACAGCCTTAGGGCTCAGGGCGGCCTTGCGAAGACTGCTGAGCCCCCAGCTGGCGGCCACCTGATCGAGCCGTGGGTCAGGTCGGTCCGGTTGGCGGCTGCGGGCCATGGCCATGGCCTCCTGGGCTGCTTTGGTGTCGCCCTGTTCCTGGCGCAGCAGGGCCAAGGCGAGCAGGGGCCTGGGGTCGCGAGGAAAGTCGCTGGCCAGTTTGAGATAGAGGGCCGCCGCTTCGGCCTTCTGCCCCTGTTGTTGCTGCAGGTCGGCCAGCCGCAT
>BJHC01000350.1 GCA_014191535.1 Cyanobium sp.
GCCGGTGGCGGCGGCGGAACGCCAATGGATGGCGACCCCACCGGAGCCAACGGCGCTCGAAACGGAGCTGATGGCGCAGGGATGGCAACCCCCCAGCTGGGAACGCTGGCAGGAACACCTGGAGCTGACCCTCAGCCGCGAGCTACTGGAGCGCTGGCTGGCTCCCGAGGCCCCCTACCGGCGGCAACTGGCGGGCCTACTGACCAACAGCCAGATCCAGCAGCTGCAAGAGCAGCTGCAACCCCTCTGCGGGCTGGCCCTGCCCCAACGGCTCGACCATGCCCTGCTGGTGAGTCAACGGCCCACCCCCAAACAGCACAAAAAAGCCCCGGCTAAGCCGGGGCCAGAGCACTGAGCCCAGGGGCTCACCACAGACCGCGCACGGCAGGGGCGGCCTTGGCCGGAGCCGGAGCTTCAGCGGTGTAGGCCTGGATGCAGGCGGGGGTGTTCATGTACCAGCTCAGCAGCGAGGTGGCCCGCTGGCTGTTGGAGGCATCGCTCGCATCGCACACCTTCATGGCACCCTGCAGGCGCTGGTCGGTGGGCAGCTTGGACATCATCCCGTAGCTCGACAGCTTGCCGTCGGCGGAATCCAGGATGATGGCGCCGCGCACAGCCTGGAGGCTGTTCTGCTGGCTGTAGTAGGGGGTGTAGTTGTTCTGTTGGATGCTGTCCTTCAGGAACTGCTCACCCTTGGGGGAATAGAGGAAACGGGCCACAGCGGCCACGTCCACGTCGTATTCCTTCTGCAGACCAGCCTGCAGCTCATCGCGGGACCAACCGGAGAGATCCTTCAGGTCAGCGGGAACGTGGTTGTCGATCACAGCCGTGCCACCCAGGGGCAGCAGGGTGTTGGAGCGCACCGCACCGTTGCTCACCGTGCGGGCGGTCTGGGTGGGCAGGGAGTTGTTGATGAAGGTGGGGGCACCGAAGGTGACGCCACCGTTCTGACGAATGAAGCCAGGGGATTGGGGGATGGCCTGGGCCGAGAGACCCGCCAGCAGGAGGCCGGCACCAGCCAAGGGGAGAAGAGCCTTGCGCATGGTTGTGCAGAGGACGACCCTCCCGGTATGGCGAGGGCAACGGTTCAGGGAGAGCCAAGTGCAGGTTGTTTTAAGAATCAGCCCCGGCTATGCCCGCCCGGGCTGCGCAGCTCCAGGGCCCGCCAACCCACGGGACAGCGCAATTGATCGCCGCGGCGGCTGAAGCGCCCGGGGATGCCGGTGCCTCGGCAGGCCACCCCACGGGGGATGCCGTCATCCGCCTGCACCAGGGCCACAAAACGCTCACCCCCATCCCGCGGCGTCAACAGCAACTGCACCCGCTGGGGGGCTTCGGTGATGCGGGCTTCCATGTCCTCCGGTGCCTCAAGCCCCAGCACGTCGAGATACCCCGTGAAACCACCCCAGAAGTAGCGGGTGATTTCACCGCCCACGAAACGGCCCAGCACCTCCGTGGCCCGGGCGCGGGCATCCTGCTGGCTCTCCTGACTGGCCAGATCCGCCAGCACCCGATCGGTGGCCGCCCCCGTGCGGGTGGCCAGGGGTGGCGCGAGGGGCAGTTGCACCAGGCCCGCCACCCCCAGCAACCCCAGGATCGACACCACACTCAGGCGCAGGGCGAGCGGCATCGACCACCTCGGCAAAGCTGGGCGGACCCTAGGCCCACTGGGCCTGCTCAACAGCCTCCCCCACCACGGCGCAGCACCAACCGTCATGCAGATGCAGCACCGAGGGCGGTTGCCATCCCCGCTGCAGATGCTGCAGCCCGCCACGGTTGCCATCCCACAACCAATGGCGCAAATCGTGAGCGATGCTGCCCCGATGCCACTTGATGGCCGCCTCCTTGCGCACCCAGCTGGCCAGCACCGCCCCGCGCAGCGCCTCGGCCGGCAGCCCCTGCAGCCGCTGCCATTCAGCTTCGGGGAAAAAGCGGCGCGCCACCGCCTCCGCCAGCAGGGGCCGGGCCGCCCATTCCAGATCCACACCGATGGGCCAGGGCGACCAAGCCATCAGCAGCTGCTGGCGG
>BJHC01000351.1 GCA_014191535.1 Cyanobium sp.
CCTCGGGGAGGTGGAGATCCCCTGGATCCGGGTGCACTACGCCTACCCCACCGGCCTCACCCAGGAGGTGTTGGCGGCCTACCGGGAGGTGCCCAATGTGCTGCCCTACCTGGATCTGCCGCTGCAGCACAGCCACCCCGAGGTGCTGAAGGCCATGAACCGCCCCTGGCAGGCGGATGTCACCGGCGGCGTGTTGGCGCGGATTCGTGAGCAGCTGCCCGATGCGGTGCTGCGCACCACCTTCATCGTGGGCTACCCCGGCGAAACGGAGGAGCACTTCCAGCACCTGCTGGAGTTTGTGGCGGAGCAGCAGTTCGACCACGTGGGGGTGTTCACCTTCTCGCCGGAGGAGGGCACCCCCGCCGCCGCCCTGCCCAACCCGGTGCCCGCGGCGGTGGCCCAGGAGCGCAAGGATCGTCTGATGGCCCTGCAGCAACCGATCGCCGCCGCCCGCAATGCCGCCTGGGTGGGCCGCATCGTGGATGTGCTGATCGAACAGGAACACCCCGGCACCGGCGAGATGATCGGCCGCTGTGCCCGCTTCGCCCCGGAAGTGGATGGGGAAGTGCGCGTGCAACCAGGGGACGGGGGCCTGAGCGCCGCCCCCGGCACGATGGTGCCCGTGCGCATCACCGGGGCGGACACCTACGACCTGATCGGCACCGTGGTGGGGGCGCGGGCGATGGTGAACGATGCGCTCGCCGCCCACCGGACGGGGGGTTGAGCCGCATCTCTGGTTCCCACACACAACCGCGCCAGGCGCTCGGGCGGATCCGCCGCCGGCTCAGCCGCCACCAGCGCACCACGTTTCTGTTGGCCTCTGGCCTGAGCACCGCCGGCTCCTTCGCCGGCCTCACCGCCAAGGGCTGGCTGCTGATGGAGGGGGCCGGCAACCCGATGCTGCTGGCCCTCAACTTCGCCCTGCTCACCTTGCCCACCCTGCTGGTGAGCGGACCGGCCGGGGTGCTCACCGACCGCATCGGCAGCGAGCGGGTGTTGATGCGCGCCCAGTGGGCCCTGTTCGGCGCCGCGGTGCTCGGGGCCCTGGCGATTCCCCTCAGCCACGGCACCCAGCAGGATCTGCTGCTGTTGCTCAGCACCCTGGGGGTGGGACTGGCCAGCACCTACGAACTCACCGCCCGCAACAAGTACGTGGCCCTGCTGGTGGAAGAACCAGAGCAACTGGGCCCCTACCTGGCCAGCTTTTCGGTGATCTTCAACGTGGGCAAATTGGTGGGCCCACCCATCGGCGGATTGCTGCTCGCCGCCACGGGCCCCACCCTGGCCCTGGGCCTCGATGCCGCCACCTATCTGCTGCCGATCGCCACGCTGATCTGGTGCATGGCGCCGGCGCGGGAGCGGGAGCGGCGCAGCCAGGCCGGAGAGAGCGCCAGCCTGGGGGCCGCCTGGCGCGGCTGTGGCGCCTCCCTGCGCCACGTGCTGCTGTTCACCGGAGTGGCCTGCCTGGTGGGCTTCTTCCACCCCGGTCTGGCACCCCTGCTGGCCTATCAGCTGCTGGGGCCCAGCCCCCTGGCCCTGGGGATCTTCACGAGCGTGATTGCCGCCGGCAGCATCTGCGGTGGGGTGCTGCTGCAGCGGCGGGCCGCGGCCTTTGGCCAGCGGCCCGGCCTGTTGCTGGGGGGCTGCACGCTGCTCACGGGCCTGGCCCAGCTGGGTCTGGCCCTGCACGGGCCGCAGGCCTGGGGCTTAGCCATGGCCTTTCTGATCGGCGCTGGCACCGCCTGCCTGCTGGCGGGCACCAACCTGATCATCCAGGTGCATGCCCCGCAGGTGCTGCGGGGCCGCATGGCGGGTCTGGGGCAGATCGCCTTCCTGGGGGGAGGCGGATTGAGTGGCCTGGCCGCGGCCCAACTCACCAGCCTGCTGCCCGGTGGCCTATGGAGCACCCTGGCGCTGCTGGGCGGCCTGGGGGCCCTGCTGGGCGGCCGGGAGTTGCTGGTGCACCGGCAACTGCGGCTGGGGCCGATCAGATCAGCTTGATGCCGCGCAGCACGAAGGAGATGGCG
>BJHC01000352.1 GCA_014191535.1 Cyanobium sp.
CTCGACAGCCTGCTGCTGCTGAGCACGGCCCTCGGCCATCTGATCGGCGGGCTGTCGCAGCTGTTGGCCGGGGTGTTGCAGCTGCTGGGTGTGCTGCTGCTGGTGGCGCTGGCCCTGTTGGCGCTGTTGCTGCTGGTGGCGGGCCTGGTGCGTCTGGTGCGCGCCCTGTTGGCGCCAGCACCCCCCAAGCCGCCGGCCCGCCCCGCCAAGCGCCGTTGATTCCCCCGGGCCTGCGGCCCGATCGACGCCCACAGAGTCAGCCGCCGTGCAGTTGGCTGAACCACATCCCCGCCAATTGCCAGGAGCTCCAGAGGAAGATCCCCAGGAACAGCCAGTTCAGCCAGGCGGGCCGTTTGTCGTTATCGAACAGCATCGGGGTGGAGGGTCATCGCGCCAAGTTAGGGGTCTCACTCCAGCGCTGCACCAACCCGGAGCCGTCTGGGCCGGCCACGGTGATCACCTCCAACCGTTGGCGACCCCGTCGGTAGTCGTAGCGGCAGAATCCCGCGCCGGTGCCGGAACAACCGCTGAGGCTGGTGAGCCGATTGCCCGCCAGCTCCCGTTCGAACGGCTGCAGGCCGGGATCGCCGGCCGGCTGCCAGCCCTGGGCTTTGAGCTGGGCGTCGGCCGCGTCGATGGATTGGTTGGGCTTCAGGCGAATCACCTGGGGCTGCACCCCCAGGATCGGGATCGCCAGGGCCGTCAGCAGCAACGCCAGGGCTCCGAGGGGTTTGACCACCGGGGCCACCGCGCAACTGCTTCGATTAGAGCAACGCCGGCGCCCGATCGGAACCGCGCATTTGGCGGCGTTGATCGTGGAGATCTTCGAGTTGGTTGTACACCGCCACCAGTTGCTGGCGGATGGCTTCGGTGTTCTCCAGCTTGGCCAGGTTGAGCAGGATCAGCTCCAGCTGGGCCTTGCTGTCGATCAGCACGCGGCACTCACTGGTTCCGGGTTCGTAGGCCATGGATGACGCTTCAACCCCGCCATCGAAGCCCCACTGACCGTGCGTCAGTGTGTCGATCGCTGCCGTTCAGGCTTCAAGCGCTGTTGCAGCGGCCTTAAGAGATTGTGAATCGACGGGCCCCTCAGGGCCGGTCAACGGAGGGGGTGGGATTCGAACCCACGGAGGCTTTCGCCTCGCCGGTTTTCAAGACCGGAGCCATCAACCACTCGACCACCCCTCCAGCGGCCGACCCTTGGGGCCAAGGCCAGTTTCCCATGGCAACCCAGACCCTTGATGCGTCGCATGCGACGCGATTGCGACTGGGTTTCATGGTTGGAGTAGCGCGAGCGACTGTTGGTCGCTGGAACCATGGCTGTGCTCTCCACCAACCTGCTGGCCCTGCGCACCCGCGAGCTGGCGGATTTGATCGAGACCCTGCCCGTGAGCCTGGCTCCGGATCGCCATTACGACCGCTGCTGCGAACTGCTGGAGCAGGTGGCGGTGGCCCTCGATCTGCTCACTCAAAGCCCATCGGGCTGAGCCTGCAGCAGCTGAGCTGGGGCGCGGAAGCTGCCCAGGGGCTGGAGCTTCCCCTTGCCGGGCTGCCTGGGGTCGCTACTCACGACTTCGATCTCCACCGTCTCCAGGTTGGTGGGAGTCGCGTTGCCGCCATTGGCGGACTTGACCACCTGCAGGGCCCCGGCGGACCAGGCGGGGGAGGGATCGCTGGCCTGGCGGCTGCGCACCAGACAGGTTTTGAAGCTGCTGCCCCGGCAGAAGGCCTGCAGGCTCACCCCATCGGCATAGGCCAGGGTGATCAGCATCCCGGGCTGGCCCCCGAGCTTGGCGGCGCCCGCCGAGAGGGTGCAGCCGGCTGCCCCTTTGAACAGGCTGCCCAGGAACGCCCGTTGCTCGGCATCCAACAGCTCCAGTGGTAGCCCGTAATAGAAGAGGGCCGCACCCTGGTTGTCACGCAGGGGATGCTCCACCAGGCCAGTGCGGCGGCAGGCCACCGACGGCGAGGGGCGATCCGGCGGGGCCGCCTCCGGCGGCGGGGGTGTCGCTGCTGGCGGT
>BJHC01000353.1 GCA_014191535.1 Cyanobium sp.
CCCCGCATCCTCGCGGAACTGGGTGTTGCGCAGCAGCGAAACATCCTCGATGCGCTTCACGGCTGCGGAGTGCAGATCGGCCGTGAAACTGGCGTCGCGAAACACGGTGAGCCCCTCTTTCAAGGAGAGCTGGAACCAGTCACGGCAGGTGATCCGGTTGCCCGTCCAGTTGTGGAAGTACTCATGGGCGATCACACTTTCGATCCGCTCCAATTCGCCATCGCTGGCGGTGGCGGCATCGGCGAGCACCAACTTGGAATTGAAAATATTGAGGCTCTTGTTTTCCATCGCGCCCATGTTGAAATGGCGCACCGCCACGATGTTGAACTCATCGAGGTCGTACTCCAGGCCGTAGCGGCGCTCATCCCACTGCATCGAGCGCTTCAGCGACGCCATGGCATGGGCGGTGTAGGGGGCGTCGCCGGGCTCCACATGCAAACGCAACTGCACGCTGCGGCCGCTGCGGGTCACGAACTGATCGCTCACCTCCTCGAGGCGACCGGCCACCAGGGCAAACAGGTAGGAGGGCTTGGGGAAGGGGTCGTCCCAAACGGCGTAGTGGCGGGGGCTGGGGTCCGCGCCGGCGGCATTGGGCTCCGCCGGCAGCAGGCCCGTGTCCACGCAGTTGCCGTTGGAGAGCAGCACCGGGCAGGTGGTGCGATCGGCCTCGATGCGCACGCGGAAGCGGCTGAGCAGATCGGGGCGATCCGGGTGATACGTGATGCGCCGGAACCCCTCCGCCTCGCACTGGGTGGTGAACAACCCACCGCTCACATACAGCCCCTCAAGGCTGCTGTTGGTTTCCGGGTGGATCCGCACCAGGCTGCGCAACACAAACGGCCGGGCCGGTGGATCCAGCAGCACCAGCTGGCCGGGCTCCTCACGCACGGCGTCAGCCGCTAACGGCGCCCCATCGCAGGCCAGCTCCAGCAGCTCCAGCTCCACCCCCCGCAGGGTCAGGGGCCCGGGGCTGGCGCCGGGGTTGGGCTCCAGCTGCAGGGTGGCCGCCACCAGGGTGTGGTCGGCATACAGGCGCACCTGCAGCTCGGTGTGAACGATCCGGTACGGCGCCGGGCGGTAGTCGGCGAGGCGAACGCTGGCCATGGCGATGGCGTCAGGGCTTGGTGGTGGGGGCCGGCTGGGCGGCGGGGGCTGGTTTGGGCGCCGGTGCCGGAGCCTTCTCGGGGGCGCTCTTCAGCACCTCATCCACCTTCTTGCGCACGTCATCGGGCACCTCCTTGGGGCAGAGCTCCACGGCACCCAGCACCGCGGAATTGATCGAGCCCTTGCGCAGTTCGTCCACGGGGAGCGGCTTGTCGCTCACCTGGCTGATGCGGCCCTGGTGCTGCCCCTGGATCACCTGGGCGATGGTTTCACCGGCGATCGCCACGGCCTTGTCAAACTCCACCCCGGCGGCGCGGGCAATGCAGACATTGAGGGCCGCCAGGCGGGTGTAGAGGCTCATGTCGGCCTCGGTGGCGGGGGCAGCCCCGGCGGCGGTGGGGGCCAGCAGCAGGGCCAGGGGCAACAACAGGCGGCCAAAACGGCTGGCGGTGATGCGCACGAACAGGGGGCGACAGCTGGGCCAATCCTGCTGCACGCAACGCCCGTGCGCAGGCACCGGCCTAGGCATCGGCGGGCAGGGGATCCCCCGCCGGCTCCACACGGATTTCGTGGTGCGTCTCCACCAACTCCAGGTTGCCGTCGCGCCAGGAGTAGATCGAGCGGGCGCGGAAGCGGTCCTGATCCACCAGGCGGATGTGCTCCAGGATGTCCCACTCCAGGTAATGCGACTCGAACACCACCTCGTGTTCGTCCGCCTGGCGGATCTGGCTCTTGGTGGGGGACCCGCAGAGGTAGCCGCGGCTGCGCCGCAGCTGATGGCCGCAGAGGGAGGCATCCATGGTGCCCTCGCGGATGTAGCGGGGTTTGAGCTCGAAGAAGTCGTATTCCTTCTCCGGCCACCAGGTTCAGCGGTAGCGAGGCTCCACCTCCGCCTGG